>CAYVXT010000030.1:0-1901 GCA_964455485.1 uncultured Candidatus Saccharibacteria bacterium | reverse complement strand
TTCAAACGAAAAAGAACTCATATATGCCATTTCAATTTCGCAAAGCCTGATGTCCAAGGTAGTTTTTTGGATTGTCGCAGCTCTCGGTTCTTTTATTGTGGTCGTAATTAAAGGGTTAAATACCCAAGAAAAGGTCTTCTCAGATTGGATTGATTTCTATTTTCAAGCCATGTTCATTGTCACACTTTTCTGGGCGTTAAAATCCTATGCACTTTCCAAAACAATTTCTGAGCATATCAAACGTGCTTTTGAACTAATGCGACAACAAAAAAAACAAACTGATAAAGACCACAATCCATAAAAGCTTTATTTATATTGCAGAGGGATGTCCTCCTATCAAATCTCTCTAAACTTTGAAAACAGCAAAAAATCCCTGCCTGTATATCAGAGCAAGGATTATGACAGCTTGTATTCTATGGGGGGGCTTGGAATCAAGGTTGTGAGGGAACGAACTCACTTGGAAGAAAAAGTTCAGGTGACAAGACCTGCGGATTTGATGCCTGTTTTACAGGGTTTATACAAAGGTGAGCAGAGGGAGTTTTTTTATTCAATTTTAATGGATGCGAGAAATAACATTGATTGCATCGACCTTATCAGCATTGGAAGTTTAAACGCCTCTCTGGTTCATCCCAGAGAGGTTTTTAAATTGCCTATTATCTTGGGTGCTGCTTCAATTGTTTGCACCCATAATCACCCGAGTGGAGATTGCTGTCCAAGCAAAGAAGATGTCGATTTAACACGAAGATTGAGAAGCTGTGCAGATTTACTCGGAATCGAAATTTTAGATCACATAATTTTTGCCCCACCCAACAAGTATTTATCAATGAAAGAAGCAAGCATGTTCTGAAGTAGTTGTAAAATAGAACTTTATAATTCTTAATTTTTTCAGGTTGCATCCTTCTATAGATTGACTATCTTAATACATACTCCCCAAGATATAGTATATTTTACATTTCAAGTTCTTATCCTACGACATAAAGGCGGACAAGTGAAAGATCGTAGTCAAATGCCTCTTTTTGAAGAAAAAAAAGAAGATGGTGAATGGGATTTTACAAGTGAGAGCACTCAATATTTAACTCATGGTATCCATCCCTATCTTGCAGCAATGATCCCACAAATTACAGAAAAGCTTCTCAATATATATGCTAGTCCAGATTCAAAGATATTAGACCCTTTTGTTGGAGGAGGGGCGGTTCTCGTTGAATCATATCTCAAAAATTTACCCTCTGCTGGATATGATATTAATCCCTTGGCTATAATTTTATCCAAAGCCAAGACCACACCAATTCCTCTTTCCATCCTTAATCGGGCAACTACGGCTTTTCATAAATTTTATCCTACTTCAAAAGCCGATATTCCTGATTTTGAGGAAATAAAAAAAATAGAGTTTTGGTTTAAAGAATACACCTTTGAACCATTGGGCAAAATCCGTGCATCAATCAAAAATACTGTAGAGTCCACTGATGAAGAATGGAGATCTGCATTAAAGACCCTTTTTGACTGTATTTTTTCTAATACAGTC
The DNA here is from genome assembly GCA_964455485.1 of uncultured Candidatus Saccharibacteria bacterium. Classification (GTDB taxonomy): domain Bacteria; phylum Patescibacteriota; class Minisyncoccia; order Phycocordibacterales; family WO2-35-19; genus CAYVXT01. Next base: position 379 of record CAYVXT010000030.1, on the reverse strand, counting down.
AGGGATGTTTCATTGACGTATAGGGGAGAAGTTAGACTTAGAAAGCTCAACGGGAATGATTATGACAAATTCAATCCTAATGTGCTGGAAGAGTTCACTAAAAGAATGCAAGATGCTTTCTCAAGAGTCAGTCAACTGCCGATAAAAAAACATAAGCCCTCAGTTTTTGAGGGCAATAGTAAACAGATGCATTTTGAAGACAAGGAATTTGATATTGTAATTACCTCGCCTCCTTATGGTGATATAAAAAATACTATTCCTTATGACCAGTTTTCAAAGAATATGCTTTACTGGTTAGGCATTGGGGAAAAATCTCTTAAGCAAATTAAAAATGGAGCATTGGGTGCAAAGAATGGTCAAGATATTACTCCACCCAGCA
>CAYVXT010000029.1:0-1771 GCA_964455485.1 uncultured Candidatus Saccharibacteria bacterium | reverse complement strand
ATGGCAGCAGGCTAAATTTAACATTAGGCTATACTACTGATATTCAGTTTGGCAATGTTAATTATTTTACATTCATTTTTGATTACAGAAGATATTTCAGGTTAAGCAATACTGTTGCGGTGGGCTCAAGGTTTGCTTATTTAATGAATGAAGGCGATGAAGCAAGAAGGTGGGCAATTGGCGGCAGCTGGGATCTCAGGGGCTGGCCAAGATTTGGTTTGCGCGGGAAAAAAGCTTTCGTGGTAAGTAATGAATTAAGGTTCCCGTTAATTGATCTGGTTAATGTTCGCTTCCCTCTTGGTATAAATTTCTTTTTTCCCTACATACGCGGCGCCGCATTTTTTGATGTAGGTAACGCGTGGGATAAAGAGTATGGTGAAACAAAAGGAAGTGTTGGAATTGGCATGAGAATAAATTTGTTCTATATCATAGCTTTAAGATATGATATTGGAAAAAGAATTGAAAAGAATTTGACAAAATTCCAAAGCGGGATTTTTCAGCAGTTCTATTTTGGGTGGGATTTCTAGTTAGTTTTGCTTTGCGACCTTAAAATTTGTGGAAAAATGCGTTCCTTGAAATAAATTCCGAAAAGCGTTATAATTGCATCAGATAGTTAAGCGGGAATAGCTCAGTTGGTAGAGCGCAACCTTGCCAAGGTTGAGGTCGCGAGTTCGAGCCTCGTTTCCCGCTCAAAAATGGTCAAATTATGCAGTATAGGGTAAATATTAAAAAAAGCGAAGAAGGGTATTCAATTTGGGTGCCAGGTTTACCCGGCTGCTGGTCACAGGGTTCCGATGAAAAAGTGGCTTTGGAAAATATTAAAGATGCAATTAAAGATTACCTTGTTACAGCCGATGAATTGAGCATTGATAAAGAAACCCGCCTGATAGAAGTTGAATAATCACCTTGCCTAAGATACCCGGTATAAATCACTTAAGGGCAATAAAAGCATTTGAAAAAGCGGGATTCAGCATTGCCAGACAGGGAAAGCATATTACAATGACTGATGGGATCAGGATTTTGACAATACCAAGAGCAAACCCAATCAACGCTTTTACAATGGGAGGAATAGTTAAAGACTCTGGCTTAAAGATTGAAGAGTTTAAAAAATTATTGTAAAATGGCGAAGTACCCAACTTCCCGGCTGCAAACAGCCTGTAAGTCAAGAGTGCTTAAGGGGAAAGTCTGTAATCTTGTTTTTAAGACATATCCGATCGTTGCCTCATTGTATTTCATAGTTCATTAAATAATTTTTACTCAATCACGGCGACGTACCCAAGTGGCTTAAGGGGAAAGTCTGCAAAACTTTTATTCATCGGTTCGAATCCGATCGTCGCCTCAAAAGCTTCCATTTTATTAACTAAACTCCTTTTATTATGAGTTTAATGTTTAAAGCACACGGAAGACCTTCCATAGGATTACTGCTTATCCGCCTTGTTGTTGGCACATATACACTTTCTCTGGGTATCATGCAGGCAAGCAACATTGAAGATTACATCAATAAAGTTAAAGCGTTAAATTTCTTCAGTGATAATACCGCGTTTATTTTCGGGTTTATTACTCCTTTTATACTGATAATTTTCGGCGGTTTGTATATCATGGGATTTTTCACACCAATGACAAGTTTCACCCTTGGCATGATATCAATAATCAAAATAGCTTCCCGCGGATTTTTCCCGACAGAAGGGATACCTTTCAATAAAGATATTTTATTCTTTGTTTGTTTTGCAACCACTCTTTTTGCGGGTGCAGGCATAATGAGCTTTGACGC
>CAYVXT010000028.1:0-1976 GCA_964455485.1 uncultured Candidatus Saccharibacteria bacterium | reverse complement strand
TCTATTTTCTTTATGCATACGGTATGCCATTTTTCTTTTAAGGAGTGGATGTGGGTTCTTGTAAGGATTTCGACGTTAGAGCGAAAAAGGCTGCAGCTATAAGGCGCAAGCCAAATGCAGTATCCCTCTTCTAAGCTTTTGCGAAAGGGTGTTGAAGGGATGTCGAGCAAAAAACCAATGCCTGCTCCTTCAAAATCGAGTTTCATGCGCGCTGTGATTTTTAGGTTTCCAGAAAAGCTCATTTTGGAGACCATCATGCTCACCCATTCCATAAGATCTGTTTTTCCAGAAAGAGCTATATGCTTTGCAAGAAGGATGTGTTCTTGGAATTCCCAGTCATTTTTTTTGTTGATGAGTAGGGACGCTGTAGGGATCCATTCGGGACGCCCCTCGATGTAATTGGCTAGCAGTTCTATGAGGTGCGCTGCGCTCGAAACTCTTTTTTCTGGGTCTTGTGCAAGACATTGTCTTACTGTTTGGACAAGAGAGGCTGGAATATCTCTATATGGAGCAGCTTCATTGGGGTCTTGCAGCCGTTCACGCTCCGCTGTTTTTCGAAACTGTTCTAAAGAGGTCCTGCGGAAAGGAAGTTTTAATGTAAGCAGTTGATAGAGAAGAACCCCTAGAGCATAGACATCTGTAAGAGGGGAGGCGCCCATGCCAAAGGCCCTTTCAGGAGCCATATAGGTGAGGGTCCCATCAACTTTTTTGGGCTCAGCATTAGAGTCTTGAATATAATTCGCAAGGCCCCAATCTAGGATGATGACCTCGCCATGTTTTCCTATAATGACATTTTCTGCTTTTAAATCCCTGTGGAGGATATTTTTAGAATGAGCATGAGCAATGGCCTGACAAATGTGTAAGAAAATACGCATGAGACTTGCTATCGAGCCTGCCGGAAATTGAGGATCTAGACGCGTTTTTTGTAGGATTTCTTTAAGTGTTTCCCCTTCAACATAAGGCATTGTATAGAAACTGTTTTTCCCATCATTGTGGATTTCGTAGACAGGAATGATTGAAGGGTGAGATAGAAGCGCTGCGATTTTGGCTTCACGCAGAAAACGTCCGTGAACGGCTTGTGAAAAGCGAAGGTCTTGTCTTATGCGCTTCAGGGCCAGTTTTCTTTCACATACCGGGTCATGGACGAGCCACACTTCACCCATGCCCCCCTTGCCCAGGAGCTCTATGACTTCATACTGACCAATTTTCATGATATGCTCCTATATACCCAAAATGATTCAAAGGGTCGTCTAAATACGGCCCTTTGAATCATTTTGGGTATATTACCTCGAAATTCGGTCTTAAAGCCACTCAAAAATCAGACGATTTTTTGTAGTTAAACGCTGTTAATACTTCTCCTGCCATATCCATGATTTCCTTCCATTCTGGAGTGTCTATAAAATCTTGAGGCCAGTTATTTTCATCAGAAAAAAATCTAAATTTATCTCGAAATCTTTTTAGAACCTTGTATTGATTTTCTGAAATGTCAAAATCTTGATAATTTTCTATAAGGGGATCACCATCACCAAAAAAATGACAGCATGTTTCATCAAAGTCATCACATTCAGGGCCTTGTCCTAAAATCCAAACTCTTTTTTGGTATTCTTTGTCAGAAATCCCTTTAATAGTTTCTAAAACACTAATTAGTATTTGATTTCTATTAATTTCCACACTTAATTATTCCTGTAAATAAATTCCTCAACTGGAATATGAGCTTCAGGAGCTTTCTTATCAACTCTATTTCCAAATTTATTAAAAGCCTTTCCATCCTTCATCTGAATAACATATGGTTTTTGTTGATATGGAAATGGACTATGCGGCTTTCCAGGCATAACCCTTATTCGAAGGTGTGTATTTGTTGGATGAACATATTCCATTCCAGCTCCTCGGTCTGAAATCCTAATCTTAAAATTTTCTGGGATACCTTCTGGTTTAGGAAAAGTTCGAATGCCAGCCTGATGAATAAGCTCTCTAGC
>CAYVXT010000027.1:0-18101 GCA_964455485.1 uncultured Candidatus Saccharibacteria bacterium | reverse complement strand
GTGAAGATGCCGGTTACCTGCAGTTAGACGAAAAGACCCCGGAAGCTTTACTGCAACTTGACATTGAGGGTATGTTTTTACTGCGTAGCATAGATGGGAGGATTTGAAGCGTTTCTTTTGGGAAGCGTGGATCCGTCAGTGAAATACCATTCTGTATTGACATACTTTCTAACCTCTACGGCAAAAACGTAAAGAGACAGTGTCTGGTGGGCAGTTTTAGTGGGGCGCTATCCTCCTAAAGAGTAACGGAGGAGCCTATTAAGGTCAGCTAGCCGTGAATGGAAACCATGGCGATAGTGTATAGGCACAAGCTGGCTTAACTGCAAGTCGTCAGTGACAAGCAGATGCGAAAGCAGAGCTAAGTGATCCGATCGTACGCGTTAGACGCGGCGAAAGCTCATCTGACAAAAGCTACTCCGGGGATAACAGGCTAGTTCCGCCTAAGCGTCCAGAGCGACGGCGGAGTTCGGCACCTCGATGTCGGCTCATCTTATCCCGGGGGTGGAGAAGCTCCCAAGGGTATGGCTGTTCGCCATTTAAAAAGATACGCGAGCTGGGTTCAGACCGTAAGTGAGTTAGAAAGTAAAAAGTTATCAAGTTAAAAAGTTAGGAATTTCCAAACTTTCAAACTTGCGCTTTTTAAACTTTTGACTTATTTACAATCTGAATCCCTTCGAAGTAATAAAAACTGTTATAAAATATTTTCGTTTTGAAAATTATGAATTCTCAAGAGTTTGTAATTAAGTGTTAGTAGATCCCCACGTCGTCCTGAGTTTATCGAAGGACTATGCGGGGCGATGCAATCAAATTACGGCGGTCGCGTAAAATTTGCTAACGCAAATCACGCGATTAAGCTGACTTATATCGGTGGAGGCCTGAAAAAGCTTAGAGCTTGAAGCTAAGAGCTTAGAGTAAAAAGGTTAATACCGAGGGAACATAGAAGCGAAAAGCTAAAAACGAAAAACTTAAAATATTTTTCGCTTTTAGTTTTGAATTTTACGCTTTTAAGACCCGTAGAGACTAAATGTCAGCAGTCCTGTACCAGACGGTACGGGATGAAGTTATAGTCCAATGCAACGAGTAATCGTTGGTATCATGCGTAAGACAGGTTGGTCTCCTATCTACTGCAGGCGTTGATTCTTGAGGGGATTTGCTCCTAGTACGAGAGGACCGGAGTGAACTGACCTCTGGTGTACCTGCTGTTCTGCCAAGAGCAGCGCAGGGTAGCTAAGTCGGGCAAGGATAACCTCTGAAAGCATCTAAGAGGGAAGCCCACCCCAAGATTAGGAATCGTTTAGGATCGTGAGAGATGATCACGTTGATAGGCGTTAGGTGTAAGCAGAGTGATCTGTTGAGCCGAGACGTACTAATTTCCGATTCTATTAGGAAATTCGATAATCACCCCTGCACCATGCGGCGCAGGGAAAGCAAAATTTCATCCTGCCTTTTGGGACTACTTCAACAAAGTGGCCTGTTTAGTTTATTTAAATTTTAAAGATACAGACTTGAATATTTTGTGTTGGTGGTTTGACGCCGGGGTCACACCTGTTCTCATTCCGAACACAGAAGTTAAGCTCGGTAGTAGCGATGATACTCCTCACGGGGGAAAGTAGCTAACCGCCAGCACAAAATATTTAAATTAATGTTCCACCTGGTCACGCATAACCACACTTCCTGGTTATGTTTTTTTAATCTATAATTAATCTATGGATGAGACTTCTAATGTGAGCGTTTGGGCATCAAGAAGAAAAGGTATATATCTTGGTTTTATCGTTTTCTTTCTTACAGCCGCTTCTTTTTTTATATTTTCAAAGTTTTGGTATACGGCTCCAACTTGTTTTGATAAAGTCCAAAATGGCGATGAACAAGGTATTGATTGTGGAGGTTCTTGTGCAAAAATATGTAGTGCTGGACTTATTCGTCCAATAGTTCGATGGGACCCAAGGCTTTTTGAAGTTTTGCCAGGGGTATGGAGCTCGTTGGTCTATGTTGAAAATCCAAACGTAGGCACTTCTGCAGTATATGTACCGTATACCCTTACAATTTTTGACGAAAAAAATAATGTCCTTGCAAAGCGTGAAGGTGCAACCGTTCTGCCAAATAAAAAAGTTGTAGGAGTTTTTGAAGGGTCAATATCAATAACCGATGGCTATCCGCGACGTGCATTGTTTGAAATTGGTGATCAAATTTCCTGGAAGAAAGTTGATAAGAACAATGAAGAGGAAATCACTATTACTCATAGCCCTCTCTTGCGCTTGGATAGTGCTCCAAGGGTGGAAGCCCGAGTAAAAAATGATGGAATAAAAGATGTAAACAATATTGAGCTTGTGGCAGCAATTTTTGATAGTAAAGATAATGCCATTGCAGCTTCCAGGACTTATGTTGAAAAAGTGAGACGAGGCGAGACCACCAACATTTATTTCACATGGCCCAAACCTTTTGACTTAGGCGAAATCGCTTGCGAAAAACCATCAAGTGTAATACTTGCAATTGATCGATCTGGATCAATGTCTTCCCTTGGGACTAACCCTATAGAGCCACTTACGAGTGTTAAAAATGCGGCTTCATATTTTGTATCTGAACTAAAGGAAACAGATTATGCTGGAGTTATACCATTTGCCACTGAAGCAGAAAAATCACCTGAATTTTCTCTGACAAATAACTTTCAAGCATTACAAAGTTATATACAAAATATAAATATTTTGAGCGAAGGAATTCAATATACAAATATTGCAGACGCACTCTCTAAATCTCTCGAAGCTTTGTCTTTAGATAAAAATGAGCAATCACAAAAAGTTCTTGTTTTGCTTACCGATGGGGTAGCTACAAAACCATCAAACCCAAAAGGTTCAAAATCAGAAAAAGATGAAATTACTTTTGCTGAAAATGTAGCAAGGGATGCTTCAAATATAGTAAAGCAGGCTGGTGTCACAATATATACTATTGGGCTTGGTAAGGATATACACCAAGACTTTTTGAGAGAAATTGCTAGCGCCCAGCAAAATTTTTACGAGGCCCCTTCAACAACAACTTTGACATCTATATACAAAGATATATCAAGCTCGATTTGCAAAGAGCTTCCATCTAGGATAGAAATTACCTACAAGATATTAGATACAAATGTGGAAGCTAATTAAAGAAACTGACTGGTTACTACTAGGGTCGCTAATTTTTATTTCAATAGCTGGTGTTTTGACCATATCTTTTGCTTCAGAAAGCACCTTATTTATCAGACAAATAATTTGGCTTTCTGTAGCCATTTTGGCATTGCTATCATCAAGTTTAATTGATTGGAGGTTTTTAAGAAGAACAGAAACAATACTACTAATTTTCACATTTACCTCTTTTATATTGCTTTTATTATTTATAGCAGGTTCAGTTTTTAAAGGTGCTCAGAGCTGGTTTGATCTTGGTGCTTTCGCTTTTCAACCTGTTGATTTTGCTAAAGTAGCACTAATTTTAGTTTTATCTAAGTATTTTAGCCGTAGACATATTGATATTGCAAACATAAGGCATATTGTTGTGTCGGGGTCATACTCGTTTATTATTTTTGCACTTGTTCTCCTTCAGCCTGATTTTGGATCGGCTATTATTATATTTTCTATATGGTTTGCTATGGTTATGTTTTCTGGCATTTCCAAAAAACATCTACTGGCTGTTTTTGTTGTTGGGGCAGTATCTTTCATGATGTTATGGTCCTTTGTATTTAAAGATTATCAAAAGGCAAGAATTATGACATTTATCCATCCTCTTACTGATCTTACCGGAGCTGGGTACAATGCTTACCAATCAACTATAGCTGTTGGATCTGGAGAGATTATTGGTAAAGGGGTTGGTTTGGGAAGTCAGTCAAAGCTAAAATTTTTACCTGAGTATGAGACCGACTTTATCTTCGCAGCATTCAGTGAGGAATGGGGATTTATTGGAGCTTCAATATTATTTTTATTATATGGAATTGTATTCTGGCGGATTATTGATATAGCTAAAAAAGGAGCGACAAATTTTGAGATACTTTATGGACTCGGCATACTAGCGTTTTTCTTGTCCCACTTTGTCATACATGTCGGGATGAATATGGGAGTGATGCCTGTGACCGGAATCACCATGCCGTTTATGAGTTATGGCGGGTCGCATATTTTGGCGGAGTATGTTGCGGTAGGTATATTAATGGGTCAATCAAGATTTTCTCGAGCTGCGCATAGAGAAAATACTAAAAATGAAATTTTGGGTGTAGTGTAGAGTTGTGTTTCCGGGTATCTGTAAATTTAAGATAAATAGACTGATACGGTATTTGATACCATTCGATCGAGCGTGAAATTGTCTGTAATAGTCTTTTTTATTTCTGATCCAAATAACCTCTGCTTATCTTTGTGCCTTAAGAGGTATGATATTGCTTCTGCTATTTCTTTAGGGTTTTTGGGGTGAACTAGAATACCGTTTTTCATATCTGTAATAACTTCTGGAATACCACCTACACAAGCAGATATTATTGGCGCTCCTGCATAACCTGCTTCTAATATTACATACGGGAATGCTTCTGTTCGTGATGGAAGCAAAAAAATATCAGCCGCTGAGAGCACACCTTTTGCGTTGTTTACAAAACCTAAAAATTTAACCTGGGCTTCAATTCCTAGTTCGCGTGTCAAAGATTGCAGGCGCTCATGTTCTTCACCTTTGCCACAAATTCGGTACAAAACAGCCCCCCTTTCGTCTTTCGATAATGCTGCAATACCTTTAAGGGCAATATCAATACCTTTGTTGTTAGTTAATTCCGAAATTGAAACTATAACTGTCTTTTTCGCATCCGCTTCGGTCCCGTTTATTAGAAGTTCTGCTTTTGCGGTTTTTTTAGTGAGTGTTTTAAATGGGGCTATGCCGTTATTGACCACTTTTATTTTTGAAGAGATAAAAGGCATCCACCCGATATCTTTTTGAAGTTTTTTTGAAACTACTATTGTCACATGCGAACAAAGTATTGTTATATAGTGGATAACAAAAAAAAGAGTTTTAGAGAAAATATTCCGATCTTCATTTGATGCCCAACCATGTCCAGTGAAAATGATTTTTGGAACCTTACAAATTCGTCCAATAATGGCACCTACAGCACCAATTTTAGAGCTATTTAAATGCAAAATATCTGGCTTCTCATTTTGAATTATATTTTTAACTTCAATAAATAAACCCAGGTCTTTTTTTATACTAATGTCACGTTGAGAAGAAAGAATATCAATTACCTTTATGCCATTTTTATTTAGCAAATCTTTCAATGTTTCTCCGGGACCGCATGCTACAACAACATCAAAACCTTGTTTGGGTAGGGAAGTTGCCAAATCGAAAACGTATCTCTGTGCTCCGCCAAAGTTGCCCTTGGTAATCATAAATAGAACTTTTTTGTTTCGTTCCATAAAAATTCATTTTCTCACAAATTGACTATAATTTCAAGCTATTATATAATAGTATGCAATAAATTCCGCTAGGATTATAATAAAAATATGGCTATTTCAGCGAAGAAGGAAACTTTAACAAGATTCGTGGGGGATATAGTTTTACTTTATTTTTCACTCTGGTTTGCTCTTGCTTTAAGATATGCAACTTTTCAGGTGGGGGAATATTGGAATCTTCATTTTTGGCCATTCACAATAATAATTTTTGTTTGGTTGATAGTCTTCTTTATTTCTGGTTTGTATGAAAAACATACGCTTCTTTTGAAGAGCAGGTTGCCTTCAACTGTATTTAATACACAAATAGCAAACTCATTTATTGCCGTACTCTTCTTTTATTTCGTCCCATATTTTGGGATAACACCAAAAACCAATTTATTTATATATCTCGTTATTACTTTTGTACTCATTTTGTTGTGGAGGATTTATGGGGATAGGGTACTTTACTCGGCAGAAAAGCAAAAAGGTATCATAGTTGGGAGCGGTGAAGAAATGAAAGAACTTTTGGAAGAGGTGAATAATAATCCTAGATATGGTCTAGAATTTATTTCTTCAATTGATCTCGATAAGATATCTGGGGTTGATTTCAACAACGAAATACTTTCCCGTGTCTATTCTGAAGACGTGCAAATTATTGCTATTGATTTGAAAAATGAAAAAGTAGAGCCTATTTTGCCACACCTATACAACCTCATATTTTCACGAGTAAAGTTTATTGATATGTATAAAATTTATGAAGACATTTTTGATCGTGTCCCACTTTCACTAGTGCGCTACAATTGGTTTTTAGAAAATATTTCTACTGAGTCTAGAACCACTTATGACTTTTTAAAGAGAATGATGGATGTGACTCTGTCATTTTGTGTTGGAGTAGTTTCTCTTGTTTTTTATCCTTTTGTTTACTTAGTAATCAAATTGGATGATAGAGGTTCAATATTTTTTGAACAGGAAAGAGTTGGTAAAAACAATAAAATAATAAAAATTAAAAAGTTTAGAACAATGTCTGAAAACGGGGATAACAAAATAACCAGAATAGGGAAGTGGCTTCGCAAACTTCGTATAGACGAATTGCCTCAAATTTGGAATGTTTTAAACGGCGATATGTCTATGATTGGTCCAAGACCAGAAATTCATTCTCTCGTAAAACATTATGAGGATGCCATTTCGTATTACAACATAAGGCACCTTATAAAACCTGGGCTTTCTGGTTGGGCTCAGCTTTACCATACTGATCCTCCAAAAGTTTCAGCTGATTCAGAAAAAACTAAACGCAAACTTTCGTACGATTTGTATTACATCAAAAACCGCTCATTCATGCTTGACCTCAAGATTGCACTCAAAACAGTCAAAGCTTTGCTTTCAAGGAGTGGGGTATAATTTTTTTGTACGAAAAAGGGAGTATAACAACTCCCCTAAGCGAACTTACAACGCAGGTTCGCCAACGTTTTGTGTGGCCCTTTCCGAGACGGAGGCACAAAGCCGAAATTACGCATCCTGAAGCCGTCTTTTTCCTTCTCCTTTTCAAGAGTCATCAAGCTAACGAAGGTTTTAATCTTAGATACAACTTCCTCCGGCAACAAATGCTCGATGTTCTCCATGCTGAAAGGCAAAGTTGGTTCTTTTGGAACGAGATCCTTTTGTTGCATTATAAGGAACCTCACCGCCCTTGGGCTAATTTTCAATGTTACTTTGCCCGGACACTGCTTCTTAATGTGCCATAAGTGGTCCCCTCCGCACTTTCCGCACGAAAATTCGTAGAGAAAGTTGAGGGACACTTCCTTATCGAAAACTAATTCTGCTATTTTCATCCGATGAGATAATAAAACTTCATGAAGAAATAGTCAAATGTATTAAATTTCACCTTAAAAAGGGGCTAGAGTGGTTTTATAAAAAGGGTTAGAAAAATGGAGTAAGTTGTGGTAGGATGGCAAATATGAATAAATACAGATTTTTGGCTGTTATATTGATAGCCCTATCACTTGTGGGAGGTTTTTATATTTGGAAAACTGAAACATCGGGTAATAGAAAATTCAAATTGGGTCTTGACCTTTCTGGGGGCACCCATTTGGTTTATAAGGCAGATATTTCACAAGTTGCGTCGGGCGAAGTTTCTTCGGCAATGCAATCCTTACGAGATACTATAGAACGAAGAGTTAACTTGTTTGGGGTGTCTGAACCTATAGTTCAAATCGAGGAAGGGGGTGTTTTTGGTTCAAGTGAACAAAGGCTGATAGTGGAACTCCCCGGGGTTACTGACGTGCAGGAAGCTATAAAACGAATAGGGGAAACTCCTACTCTTGAATTCAAGTTACTTTCAAAAGCGGGCGAGGAAGCTATAAAAAATAGTACTGACAATTCTCCAAACATATCAAATATGTTTGAACTTACAGGGTTAACAGGTAGGATGTTGAGCAAAGCAAGTTTACAGTTTGATCAAAACTTTTCTAAACCAATAGTTGGACTCAAATTTAATGATGAAGGTAAAGAACTTTTTGCAAAAATTACAAGAGAAAATCAGGGTAGGGTGCTCGGAATATTTTTGGACGGTGTTTTGATTGAGGCCCCACATATAAGAGAAGAAATCCCTAGCGGTGAAGCCGTCATTACTGGTAATTTCACACCTGATCAAGCGAAACAAATTGTCCGTGATTTAAATTATGGAGCTCTCCCTATGCCTATATCTTTACTTAGTACTGAAACTATAGGAGCAAGTCTTGGCGAGAGGGCTATAAACTCAAGTGTTGTTGCGGGTGCTTATGCTTTCGTTTTGGTTGCTCTGTTTTTAATTGCTTGGTATAGACTGGAAGGTGTTGTGGCTACTCTTGCACTTGGGATATATACAGTAATAAACCTGCTGTTGTTTATATTTATTCCTGTTACTATGACTGCTGCTGGTATAGCGGGATTTATATTATCAATAGGAATGGCGGTAGATGCGAATATACTTATTTTTGAGCGAACAAAAGAAGAATTAAAACGTGGGAAAAATAGACATGACGCATTAAAAGAAGGTTTCCATCGTGCATGGAGCTCTATTAGGGATTCAAATCTTTCAAGTATTATAACTGCAATAATACTTTATTATTTTGCAACTACGCCAATGATAAAGGGATTTGCCCTTGTATTTTTCATTGGAGTTCTTGTGTCTATGTTTTCAGCAATTACTGCATCTAGAACTATTTTGTTCGCAATGCGTTCAGAAATTAAAAAATAAATACTGCTAAATAAAGGATATGAATATCATAAAGCACAGAAAAATATTTTATACGATATCGATGATAATAATCTTGGTATCAATCGTATCGCTTTTTGTTTGGGGTTTGAAGCCGGGAGTCGATTTTTCTGGAGGTAGCTCCGTATCGGTGACTTTTGAGGGTCAACTTCCGTCGGTAGACTTTGTGAAGCAGTCACTTTCAAACGTTGGGATCGAAGATGCCACCGTACGTCTTGGTGAGGGTGGTTATATGATAAGGTCTCGTGAAATCAATCAAAACGAAAGGAACAAATTTATATCTGAGCTATCTTATGGTGGTGCTTATAAACCAATTGAGAAAAACTTCAGTTCGGTTGGACCTATTTTGGGTAAGGAGGCTATACAAAAATCTTGGATATCTATTGTTTTGGTTTTAGTGGCTATAATACTTTTTATTGCTTTTGCGTTTAGGAAAGTTTCAAAACCGACCCGCCCAGGCGACTCGGTCGGAAGGGTCTCATCTTGGGTTTATGGAGTAGTGGCTATTTTGGCACTTTTACACGATGTTATTGTGCCCATGGGAGTGTTTGCGATTCTCGGTCATTTTCTGGGTTTTGAAGTTGATACTCTTTTTGTAACTGCCATACTGGTTATATTGGGTTTTTCAGTACACGATACCATCGTAGTGTTTGACCGTGTAAGGGAAAATTTGCATTTAAATGAAGAAAAGCGTCTTGGCAAAAGTTTTGATCAGGTTGTGGGTGAGAGTATTAGTCAGACCTTGATACGTTCACTCAATACTTCTCTAACTACGCTACTTGCAATCATTGCACTATATGTTTGGGGGCCAGAGACAGTTAGACACTTTTCCCTCACACTACTAATCGGTATTGCAGTAGGAACATATTCTTCGATATTTATAGGTTCACCCCTTTTGGTGACTATAAATAATTTTAAGAAATAATTCTGTCTTCTAAAGTCAGGAAAACAATAAATTGAGCCAGGCTATTATTTGTTATACTTTGCGGCCTGGTTATATTAAAATAAACCTTCCTTTCCTATGATTTTCATTGGAAATTCCTAATTCACAGCTTATATTTCAGAAGTATATGATAAACTTGTTGTAAATAAGAACATGAAAGCAAACTTCTACATTTCATTTGGTATATGGCTCGCCATTATCCCTATGCTGGGTATTCCTGGAGTGTGGAAAAATTGGATGATGGGGATTTCAGGTCTTTTTTTGGTGATTATTTCATTGGGTCCAATTTTGGCAAAAAGGTTGCAAACAAAAGGGAGGCCTAGAAAGAAAATTATAGCCAAGCCTGATAGTTTAGAGACTGAGGCAACAATAGAACATGTAGAATCGCAAGAACTAAGGTTTACTGAGCAGGAGCAAAAAATAGAAGAAAAGCATGAAATTTAATGCATTTGGAAAAGCAATCATTGTGTTAGTTGGTGGAGCAGCTCTGTTGCTTTTTTTATATTCTTTCACAATATCTTCTTCTTCAGAATTTGCAGCAGAAAACATAGCTGCACCTACCAGTACTCCATCGATTATTAAAAAAACAAAGCATATTGCAACGCCAGAACCTCTCAAGGCAATCTATATGACTCAGTGTGTAGCAGGTACTCCTTCTTGGCGAGAACGTCTCACAAAAATGATAGATGATACCGAAATCAATGCAGTAGTTGTTGATATTAAAGATTATTCTGGTACGGTTTCGTTTAAAACTGGAAATCCAGAAATTGATAGTATAAATGGACCTGGTTGCAAAGTCTCTGACATGAAAGAATATATAGAAAATTTGCATGAAAGAAACATATATGTAATCGGTAGGATAACTGTTTTTCAAGATCCGGTATACACAAAGTTGCATCCAGAACTGGCAGTCAAAAGAAAAAGTGATGGGAAGGTTTGGAAAGACAGAAAAGGTATTTCTTTTATAGATGTTGGAGCGAAACCTTTTTGGGATCATATATTAGCTTTGGCAACATCATCCTACGACGCAGGATTTGATGAAATAAATTTTGACTATATTCGTTATCCCTCAGATGGGGACATGAAGGATATAGACTTTACGCATTCTGGAGCTCAAGAAAAAAAGGAGATGTTAAAACAGTTTTTTGAGTATTTAGACAGTAAAATTGCTGGCACAGGTATTGTTACTTCTGCTGATATTTTTGGTATGACAACTACTAATACTGATGATTTAGGTATTGGTCAGATACTTGAATATGCATTGCTTAATTTTGACTATGTTGCGCCCATGGTTTATCCGTCACACTACCCACCAAAATTTAACGGTTGGCCTGATCCAAACAAAGTTCCTTACGAAATTATTCATTACAGCATGTCTACGGCTGTTGCTAGGGCAGAAGCTTTGAAAAAAGAAGTTTCAGGTACTCCTGCGACTTCTGTATCCAGTTCAACTCCACCTCTCGTCAGCGAACGTATTATAAAAAGGTTAAGCAACAAACAGCTCAGACCATGGTTACAAGATTTTGATTATCCTGTGTCTTATACACCTGAAATGGTACGTAAACAAATTCAGGCCACATATGACTCCGGTCTAACATCATGGATGTTGTGGGATCCGGGGAATACCTATACTCAGTCAGCTCTACTTTCTGAGAATTGACCAATAATATAAGTATTCTAAATAAGATTGAATACTAAATTTGATAATTAGAAGTTTTTAGAATAATTAGCACAATTAGTGTAATTAGGTAAATTGACTGTGTTATAATTTCAGTAATGAATGATGATAACATCACTTATTTTGCTGAAACTGATTCCAGAAATAAAAAAGTAAAGTTTGGTATAAAAGATTCTGATCGGCTGCGTCATATATATTCCATAGGGAAAACTGGAATGGGTAAGTCAACCATGCTTGAGAACATGGCTATTCAAGATATCCAAAACGGCAACGGCATGGCGTTTTTGGATCCACACGGCAAGACCGCTGATTTGCTGTTGGAATATATACCTGAACACAGAATAAAAGATGTAATTTATTTTGCTCCTTTTGATACTAGTCACCCTGTATCTTTTAATGTTATGGAGGATGTAGGTCCTGATCGCAGACACCTTGTAGTTTCTGGTTTAATGAGTGCCTTTGAAAAAATTTGGGCTGATGCTTGGTCTGCCAGAATGGCTTACATATTACAAAATACTCTAGCAGCACTGCTTGAGTATCCTGGGGCAACCTTACTTGGTGTGAATAGAATGTATTCTGATAAAGAATATAGAAACAAAGTTGTCGCTCACGTTAAAGATCCAACCATCCGTTCTTTTTGGACTGAAGAATATGCTAAATACACTGATCGATATACTCAAGAAGCAACACCTGCTATCCAAAACAAAATCGGTCAATTTACTTCCAATCCTTTGGTAAGAAACATTATTGGTCAGTCAAAATCATCCTTTGACTTAAGAAAGGTAATGGATGACAAAAAGATATTGATAGTAAACCTTTCAAAAGGTTTGGTTGGCGAGAATAATGCAAACTTGCTCGGATCAATGCTTGTGACCAAAATATATTTGGCGGCAATGTCGCGCGCAGACTCATCAGAGAAAGAACTCAAAAAACTTCCAAACTTCTATCTTTATGTGGACGAGTTTCAATCGTTTGCCAATAAAAGTTTTGCCGATATTCTTTCGGAGGCAAGAAAGTATAAACTATCCCTAAATATTACACATCAATATATTGAACAAATGGCTGAGGAGGTAAGGGCTGCTGTATTTGGTAACGTGGGCACCATGATTTCATTTAGAGTTGGCTCATATGATGCTGAAGTACTTGAAAAGGAATTTGCCCCAGTATTTACTGCTCAAGATATTGTAAACTTGGGTTTCGTTCAAATTTACTTAAAACTTATGATAGATGGCGTAGCATCTCAACCATTTTCCGCTACAACTTTGGCCCCTATACCGAAACCAGAGATTACCTTGAAAGAGCAGGTCGTCCAATCATCGCGTGAGACTTATGCTCAAGAAAAAACGATTGTGGAAAACAATATAAAAGATTGGATGCAGCCCGAACAATCTGCCCAAAGTGCTAGCGATATGAATTCACATAGATCTTATGAGCGACCAGACAAGCCACGTGCGGAAAGGTCGAAGGATCGAATAGTCGATAGAAAACCTAAAGAAGAACTTTCTAAAGAATTAACAAAGGAAAAAGTTGAAGAGCCTGTTTCCAAAGAAACAAAAGAGGAGAAACAAAAACTCGGAAATAATGTACTTGCAGCTGCTCTAGCATCTGCGTTGAAAGAAAAGAAACCTTCTTCAGAGCCCATGCCTGTTGTAGCCGTTCCGGCACAACCAAAAGTAGAAAAAGCTGATATAAATACCATATCACTTAAAGAACTAACACCGAACAAGAAAACAAAGGAGGCAACGCCCGCAAATATGAACGCCTTAAAAGAGGCACTCGAAAGAGCCAAGGCAGAAAAAGCACATAATAGTTTTAATACCAATCCTAAAAAAGAGGAAGAACCTGTAAAACCTGAAAATATGGAATCACAAAAAGCTACTATTAAAGAGGAAAAACAGAATAAAGTAAAAGAAATACCCGAAGAAACCCTAAGAAAAATTTTGAAAGGGGATTAGTAATATAGCAGGAAAAATACTTAAAGCTATGATATATTCCTAATCAATGAATCCTAAAAAGATATTAATATTTTCGACCTCTTATTATCCATTTGTAGCTGGAGCTGAAGTGGCGATCAAAGAAATTACTGACAGAATTTCTGATATTGAATTTCATTTGATTACAGCCAAAATGGACGCAAGGCTAGCGTTTAAAGAAAAAATTGGCAATGTGATAGTGTATCGGTTGGGTGTAGGTATTCCTATTTTTGACAAATTAATCTTGCCATTTGAGGGCGCACTCTTTACAAGGCATCTTCAAAAAAAGAATAATTATGATGCTTTTTGGTGCATGATGGCAACTTTTGCAAGTGGTGCCGCGTACATTAAAAATATTTTTTCTCTTAATAAGGTACCAATAATTTTAACATTACAAGAAGGGGATTCTGAGACACATATCAAGTACCGGTGGTTTGGTCTTCTAAACTTGTCTTGGAGACTTGCAATAAAGTTCGCTGCCGAAATTACAGTTTTGAGTTCATACTTAGCTCAGAGGGCAAAACAATTTGGCTATAAAAGAGAGGTAAAGATCGTACCAAATGGAGTTGATATTAAACGTTTTGATCAAGATGTAAATAACGAAGAAAGAAACGGAATGAGAAAAAGCCTTGGTTTAAATGAAAATGACATTGCAGTCGTAACAACCTCTAGGTTAGTTGTAAAAAATGGTGTTGGAGATGTGATCGAAGCAATACATAAGCTGCCTTCAAATTTTAAATTTATTGTTTTTGGTGAAGGATACCTTGAGGAAAATTTAAAATTAAAAATTAAAAATTTAAAATTAGAGGATAGGGTTATTATGAAAGGGTTTATTGATCATAAAGATATGCCCAAGTATTTAAAAGCATGCGATATATTCACACGACCTTCTTTATCGGAAGGGTTTGGTAATTCATTTATTGAGGCAATGGCAGCAAAAATACCCGTAGTTGCCACAAGGGTAGGAGGTATAGTTGATTTTTTGGAAGATGGAGTTACTGGTTATGTATGTGAGCCTCAGAATTCTGAAAGTATAGCAAACGCTCTACAGCGTGTTGCTTCTGACCCATCTAAAAATACAATAATACAAAATGCTTATAAAATGGTCACTGAAAAATATAATTGGAATCTCATATCTTCCAAAATGAAAGAAGTGTTTGAAAGCATTTCAGATAAAAAATAGATCCGCCCCTATGTGAGGCGGACCAGTACGAACTATTTCGGGTAGCCAGGCATGACACCCGACTCAATGTACGACAGAGAAAATCCGTAGCGTGCGGCGATCGCATAGTGCCGATCAGCCTTGGATTTCATCTTGCGTTCCTCTCTTGCAAACCCCTCGGGGTCAATTCCTTGGTTGGGTCTCAACCATTCTCCTCCAGTGATTGGGGACACTGGTGCAATACACTTGCCGTGGGCTTCGATGAGTCTGGCAACGGTGGGAATTTCAAGGCCAGTGATCGGAATTGGTCCTTCCGGCCCTCGAACGTATTCATTCAGTCGCTCATCTTTGTAGCGATTGCGAAGCGATAAGTCCATCCCGCCGACGGTAAAGAAGTCAAGCAGGTCCCATACGGCAAAGGTGTTTGTTATGCACCCTTTTCTGATGAACTCACCTAAGCTTGGATCTGGAAGGATAAGCCCAGTTGCCTTGGCCCCGTTTTCAAAAGGAGCAAGCATTGCCTCCATGTTCTCGGTTGAGATGAGAGACGCACAGCTGGATGACAGAACGAAGGAGTGGCTACAGCCTCGGGCAAGCTGTACAGCAGCAGCTTCGTTTATGAGTCCAGAAAAAAGGTCCATCCGGGTTGTAAACACCGCTGAATGAAAATTGCGGATGTGTGCGGCCGTCTGTCCACAGTCTGAATCGATAAATGTGTCGTTCTCTGGAATCCAGATATCGATCCTCTCTAGCACATCCCGATGACGTAACGCTTTCCGTACCCGGTCGACAGCACCAAGCACTTCTTCTGTTTGTTGTTTGACGAGTTCGGGCTTCTTTGCGAAGCACCTTAAAATAACTCCTATTTGCATTTGCATGTTACCCCCACGATTGATTGTACACTAATAAATCATAAAGTCAATACGGCAAAAATATAGGAAAGTTGTAATATAAAATCATGAAAATTGCAGTAATCGGTGCAGGAATATTTGGAAGTACTATAGCTATAAAGCTTGCTGATAATGGTTTTGATGTAGATTTATACGAAAAAGAGGGGGATGTGCTCCAAGCAGCTTCTGGTATAAATCAATACAGGCTTCATAGGGGTTATCATTATCCACGAAGCATGGAAACCGGTGAGTCTTCGAGGAAAGCGTATCCATTATTCAGAGATGAATATGGAGATGCAATAATTGATAAAAACGATCATTATTATTGTATTCCAAAAAGAGATAGTAAAGTGACGGGTGAGGATTATATAAAATTCTGTAAGGATTCAGGCCTCACTCATCAAAAGCTAGAGCTGCCACACCTAAATAAAGATTTAATTGAAGTGGTAATAAAAGGTGAAGAAACATTGGTTGACCCAGAAAAACTAAAAAATATTGTTAAAGATAAAATTAAACAAAAAAAAGTTAATCTACTATTTAATCGAGTATTCTCGAGCTCTGATATAGATGCATATCAGATGGTTGTGAACTCAACATACGCAAATTTAAATTGGATTTTAGATAAGTATCCGGAGGCTAAACGTGAATACCAATTTGAGGTGTGCGAAAAGCCAGTTTTAAAACTCCCCCCTAATTTCAAGGGAATAAGTGCTGTTATAATGGATGGACCATTTTTTTGCATAGATCCATTCTCTGACACCGAGTACCATGTTATGGGTAATGTAGTGCATGCAATACACATGACAAACGTCGGGCTTTTTCCAGAAGTGCCAGATTATATACACCCATTACTCAATAAGGGTATTGTAAAAAATCCACCGCAATCAAGGATAGAAAAATTTTTAGAGTCGGCCTCTTACTTTATGCCTGAACTTAAAAAGGCCGAGCATGTAGGGTCTATGTATACTGTTCGGACGGTTTTGCCTCGAGTGGACCACACTGACGAACGGCCTACTATTGTCACAAAATTAAACGGTAAAATAATTAATGTTTTCTCTGGAAAATTGGGCAACTGTGTTCAGGCTGCACATAAAGTGCTTGAACTTGCAAAGGATCAAGCACTTAGTTTGTCACTATAGATTTTGCACTGCTTCAAAGACTGAAATTGAAAAATCCCCATTTGCATAAGGTTTACTGCTAGCCTCGATTGAATTGAAAAAGTCTATAATCTCCATTTTTACAGGAGAGTCAGAGCCCGTTTCAATTTTGATCATTTGATCACCATCGGTCGTAAATAGATCGTTGTTGTTCCATATATATGTTTTATTTTCTGTGGTGTGCATAGTCACAGTTTTACGTTTATCTGGACTTACGCGGTTTATCAAGGAAGTTATTTTTGTGTTAAGGGTAGAAAATTGAATTTGGTATATATCACCCTTTGATATCACTTCTAACTCCAAAGGGCTTGTATGTGAAATATTTTCCTTTATCAAACTTTTAATAATGGATATTTCGTGGCTAAGAAGGTGGGCGGGGATTGCGTCTTTAAACGTACCCCACTTAAACCACTCCATTTCTATAAATGAAATTTGAGTATCTTTCGTGAGTTCTACAATTTTTTTTAAAACTGGATGGTGAATAAATTCGTATCCAACAGCAAATGTTAAACCTTTAGATTTGGCAATCTCGTTTATCTCGCGTAGCTCGTCAACATTTTTACCCCCTGGTTTTTCTAGAAAAAGATGTTTACCTGAATTAAGGATTTGGCAGGCAATTTTATGGTGAGTTTCTGTTGGGGTCGCTACAAAAACCGCCTCAATTTCAGGATCATCTAATACTTCACTAATTTCTGCTACCGATTGTATTGAAGGATAATTTTCCATTAAAAATGAAATGGTCTCGGGGTTTCCTGTGCTGACTACATATTTGACTTCAGATAATTTGCTGAGCTCTGAAAGAAGTTTTTTGCCCCATTTGCCAGCTCCCACAAGGGCTATTTTGTGTTTGAAATCCATAATTTTATGTTATTACTATATGTGATAATATAAGAAAAAGTTAACTTATTCAATATGAAAATACTACTTGCAACCGGGATTTTTTATCCAGACGTTGGGGGTCCAGCTATACATGTGAGAAAAATTGCGGAACGCCTAAAATCGGAAGGATTTGATCCTATAGTCTTGGCTTATGGAGATGATCCTGAAAACAAGAAGTTCGACTTTAAAATAGTTAGGGTTTCGCGATCTCACCATAAAATCATACAGTGGGTATTATATATGTGGTATGCGACGATCTATGCAATCCAATCTAAAATAGTATATGCATTTGACCCGACTGCCGCAGGAGTGCCTGCACGTCTGGCTGCTTATATTGCAAACAAATATTTTATTATACGAATAGGTGGAGACCCAATTTGGGAAAGAGAAGCAGAAATGGGCAGAAGGGTTATGCCAATTACCACTTATTACAAACTAAATTTGTATAAGGAAGATAAGCCGATTTTATATAGAATTATAAAGTGGTTGGTAAATAGTGCTGATGTTGTAGTATTTTACAATCAATTCTGGAAGGATTTTTATAATGAACACTATGGGTTGTCATTTGAAAAAATACGCATTGTTAAAAACCCAGTTTTTAGAAAGGAAAATGCTAACCCCGAACTAAGTACTAACCCTCAAGTAATATTTGCGGGGAGGTTTGTAACTTATAAAAATTTGCCGTTAGTGATGCGGGCTTTTGACAGAGTAAGAAATGAAATGGGCAAAGGCCGACTATTATTAGT
>CAYVXT010000026.1:0-3413 GCA_964455485.1 uncultured Candidatus Saccharibacteria bacterium | reverse complement strand
AGATACCCGCTCTAGACAATCGGGTCCTTAGTGGCTTCCGCCAATATGGCAAAATTGTGAATCCAAATCAAATATATCACATTACAAAATAAATGCAAGTTTTTTATATTAACACCTCAAAATAAGGGCCACACGAAGTGGGGGGGTGGGGGTTAAAACCCTTCGAGCGGATCAATCATTGTAAGCTGAATATTTTCAGCCTTTGCCATCACTTGATCACCATAAAATACGTTTGCTGGTTTTCGTCCTGGCTTACATGCTGCTCCTGAATAATACTTACATGCGGCATTTCGTTCTGATGTGTATCCCCCGCTTGCGGCACCAAGGTCAGCCATATAGTTTGCGGTCGCCAATATGGCGTGTTCTGGATTCCATGGATTTACCTTATCGCCATCCATACCAAGTTCACTTCCCAGTCTTGCTTTAAATAGTTCCCACGTTGAAGGAATAAATTGTGATGGACCCATTCCACCTCCGTAACCTCTTGTAGCACTCCATTTAGTGCCTGGTGGGCAGGAAACTGGTGTCATCTTCCAATCCTTCCCAAGCCTCTCTGTAATTGATTTAAACGGTACTGTATCTCGAGGTGCTTTCATGACTTGTTCAAACAAGGTTCCTGTATTTTTCCCTGCCCCATCACCGGTATCAATGTTATTTACTAGGCAAGAGCCCTGGTTTTTACCCAAATCGGATTCTTGAGTAAGAATTGCAAGAATAAGGGCCGGCCGTACACCAGTTTTTTTAGAGGCAAGTTGAGCATATTTGAGTGCATCACCAAAGGGTATTCCTTCTGTGTCTCTAAGGGAAAATAGTGCAGCACGTATTTGTGCAGCCTTTTTTTCCTTTTCAGATATCACTTCTGCATAACTCTTTTCTTTCGTTTTATTTATATTGATCAAGCGTTGTTTTTCTGCCTCATCGCGCTCAACGAGTTTTTTCTGGGTTTCAATCTCTGCCTTCTTATCGGCCTCTTCATTGCGTTTTTTATCAAGAATTTTCTTTTCTTCCTCTGTTTTCCCTTGCAGTTGCCTGATTTGTTTAAATTGATTTTCTAGGGAGTTATTAATTGATTGATATGCATCCACATTCACAAAAAAATCAGAAAGATTTTTATTTGAAAGCATAACTTCTACCAAGGAATAACCATCAACTTCATTAGTTTGCCTTAAAATCGCCGACATCGACTCTTTTCCTCTACCAATTTTAGCTTCCAGCTCCGAAATGGTTTTATTCTTTAGTCCAATGTCGTGAGTAAGTTGCTCTATTTGAACCTGTCTTTGCTTTATAAATGCTCTTGCCTCGTTAATTTTAGCTTGTAGTACAGAAGCGTCTCTTTCTAATGAAGCAGTACCTTGTTTTGAGGCTTTTAGTACCGCTTCCCATTGTGCTATCTCTTTCTCGGTTGCTTCAAGTTCAGCCCGCCACTTGGCTTCTTGGGCCTGTATTTCCGCTTCAGTAAGCGCGTAAGCAGTATGATTTATAGTTATAGACAAACAAAAAAATGATACAAAAATTGTCAAAAATAAAAAGCTGTTTTTCATACAGCTCTTATTATATCATGCGCTTCTACCGGATAGAAAATTCTAACTTTCAGGCTCTGTTTCTTCTTCGGTTTTACCTTTCTTTTCTACCTCGATTTGTGATAGGTCTGGGGCTTCTACAGGCTCTTCCTTCTCTTCTTTAGCTGTTGAAACCGCAGCTACTACTTCTTCAGGATTTTCGATCAGTTCAACTCCACTAGGAAGCTTGAGATCTTTAGCGAGAATTTGACTGTCCATTGCTGTAAGCAATGAAATATCAACCTTTATGTCATGAGGGAGGTTTGAAGGCTCTGCTTTGATTTTAAGTTCATAGAGTGCTTTTACCAATACTCCACCAAGATCTTTGATTGCAGGAGCTACTCCATCAAACTCCAAAGGTACGGAGATTTCAACTTTGTGGCCTTTTTCAAATATATAAAAATCAGCATGTCTAGGCTCTCCTGAAACAGGATCTAGATCAACGTCATTTATAAGTGCTTCAATACCGGCACCGTCTATTTCTAATTTTATAACGGTTGATTCACCGGCATTTTTCCAAGCTTTTATAAAATCACTCTTCTTTATTTGGATTGGAGTAGAATCTTTCTTATGACCATAAAATACAGCAGGTATAAAACCCTGGTTTCTCAGTCCTTCTACCTTTCCAATTTTCTCTCTCTTTTCAGCTTTAATATTGATTGTCATGTTTGGTTTGTTATGTGCTCGGAATGATAACAGAAATATAGAAAAAGGCAAATTTAATTTTTTGCCAAATGACCTACCATATATTCTATACTCCCAATTCCCTTAGGGTCTCCTACTGGTACCTTTTTGCCTGGGTTAAAGATATTTTTAGGATCAAAAATGTCCTTGGTTTGTTTAAAAAGTGCCAAAATATCTGGTGAGTACATTTTATTTAAATAAGGGGTGCGTATTAGGCCATCATTGTGTTCTGCGGTTATTGAGCCATTGTATTGTTGAACTAAGTTATAGACCTGTTCAGACACGAGTGGTATGAGTGCTCGGTTATGTGGATCATTCATATCCATCAAAGGAATGATGTGGAAATTACCATTTCCTGCATGCCCGGCTATGGTGTATAAAAGTTTGGCATCATCCAATATCTTTCTTAACTTCGGTAAAAATTCTGGTAAATGTTTTGGTTCTACACAAATATCATCGATAAATGGTGCTGTTCGTTTACCCTTTATGTGTTTACGAAGCAAATTAAAGCTTTCTCGACGGATTGTCCAATATTTTTCCGCTTCCTCTGGTTTGTTTGTAGAACGCATTTCAAAACCAAACGGTGCGAGATTGGTTTTAAGGTTTTTTATTTGCTCATTTAGTTTTGATTCATCATTTCCAGAGAATTCGACAAGCAAAACTAGTTTTGGTATTCCACCTTTTAAGGCCATCACAGCTTCTGGAATAAAACTCCACATAAGTTTAATCATTCCAGCTTTCATTATTTTCAACATTTCCGGAAAAAACCTTACAGCAAGTTTAAGCGTCGAGTCATCATACGATTCAATACTTTCTGGCTTGTGTTTTAAAATGACATTTACTAAATCGCCAAGTTGATTAGTTTTCCTCATAAATATTACAAGCAGTTTAGAGTCGCGCTTAGTCTCAACTAATCTTAATTTTGCTTTGGTGACTATCCCTAATGTTCCTTGCGATCCAACAATGATTTTTGAAAGATCAATATTATTACCATTTTCGATATTCCACAGATAGTAACCGGCTGAATTTTTTGAAACACTGGGTTTTGCTCCTCTAATCAAATCTCTGTTTTTATCCAATATAGAAATCATTTTTTCATATACTGAACCAAAAAAATTATTTTGATGTGAAGCTGCGAGGGCGTCTACTCTAGATATATTTTTGAATGTG
>CAYVXT010000025.1:0-3036 GCA_964455485.1 uncultured Candidatus Saccharibacteria bacterium | reverse complement strand
TATCAGAGTAAGTACATGCAAGAACAAAGCAAAATATTATAAATAAAAGGATAAAAAGAAAATGTTTTATGTATTTAATCATATTTCAAATTGCATTTATGAATGCTCGTGAAGGTTGCTATTTGGGTTGCGCATAACGTCCGGAGTATTGCCGCAGCACTTTTTACCAAAGATAAAAATTAAAAGAGAAAAAAGTGTTGTGGCAATACGGATGTTATGTGCCGTTTATTCCACAATTAATTTACCGTTAGCAATAATCTGATTAGAATTAGTGATTTGAAAATAATAGAATCCGCTAATAAGATTATTACGATTTAGAATTGTTATTGGAGAATTTATTTTTAACTGTAGGACATTTATCCCAACTGAATTGTAAACTTTTAGTTCAGCGTTTTGAAATCCATATGATAATTCAAAAAGGGTACTACTATGAAAGGGGTTTGGATAAACTGATAAAATCTTTTGATTACTTGATTCATCTATATCTAATAGAAAATCATAACAAGTTGATGTTCGAAAGCTATCAACATAAAGAGCCTGGTTGTTTTCAATAAAACTAGTGAGATAGGGAAAATATTCAAAACAAGTCGATGGCTGGAAAGTTAGTCCATGCAAGGCGCCAATTCCTTCTACCATTGAAGAAATGCAACCTGAATCACCCAGTGGGAAATAATTAAATCGCTTTCTATAATTACCGTTAATTAATACTGAGTCGATTAAAAAAACTTTATATTTAAATCCTCCATATGCCCAGCATTGTTCTCCTTGATCTATAGTATCACCAATATTCAAATTAAAATCATAAAATATCTCCTCATGTTGGGATGCGACATCAAATATCCAGACTTTTTTTTGTATGGCCTCCTGCCGAAGATATATTTTGCCAATACTAGCACTTGTCCACGGGGGAGGACAATTATCATAATTTGCCAAGTAATGATATAATTTATGATACGTCAACCCATTAATTAATGTATCACCATTCAATTGGTATGTATCCACTGTAGAATCAAGAAAACCACCAAGGCAACCTGTACTTGCCACCCACATGCTACACCATGTTGCATTGCTATCAGGAAATGGATGGTATACATTAGCTTGACCAAAAACTGAAAAAGAAAAGGCAAGAAGAAAAACTATCAAATAGTATTTCATTGATCAGTTTATTTAGCAATGAGTTTGCTACGAAGCGCCAAATGGCACATAACGGTTTGACATATTGTCGCAGCACTTTTTTACATTAATATAAAATTAGAGAAAAAAGTGTTGCGACAATATGTTTGTTAGCGGTAGGCAAACTTGTGCCATTACATTACTTCGACCAATTGGAGATATTCAAACCCTTTACTCTTTTAAAATGTTCTGTATTGTTTGTTACGAGTTCCAATTTATTAGCAATTGCAATACCAGCAATCAAAGTATCAGTATGACCAATTTCTCTCCCGTTCTTACGAAGATCAGCTTGAATATTTGCAGCTAGTTTTGTAGATTTTATAGTTAAAAGTAAGACATTGTTAAGAGTTACAAAGTTTTCAAATTTCTTAAGTTGTTTTTTCGCGTCTTTATAAAGTAGACCATTTAAAATTTCGTAATAAGTAATAATGCTCAGACTGATAAAACCAAACTGTTTTAAGTATTCATCAACATTTTTTTACAACTTTTTCATTTCCCCTTAAGAATTCTGAGAGGATATCTGTGTCAAGCATTGATGGGCTCATAAATCAATATTGCGATTAAATAGTTTAGCCCTTGTTTTTTTTGTCTGTTTTAGGAAGTCTTTGTAGTCTTTTTTACTCATATCACTAAAAGCACCGGCGAACGTCAATATTTTTTTTCTCAACTGCTCAGATCCCTTTTTCTTTGGATTTAGAGAGTGGATATATTGATATAATTCCTCCAATCTGTCAGAAGGAATATTCTTTAATTCTTTTAAAATCGAGTTAAATGTCATTGAGTGAAGCAGAATTATTTGACTAATATACAATTTATAAATCAAAGAAAAAACCTTTCAAAATTGCGGGTAGTGTCTCAGTTTGAATTTTGACCTTCAAATACGGGGCTTTTTGAAATATATTTTTTGCTTCCAATAAATAAGAGTATATAAATTAATAAGCGAACGACTTGAGACGATAATATTACCACTGAATAATAGTTTCCATATTTAATTCTATAGTAAATCTTTGCACCAATTAAAATAATGCTACATATTATTAGAAAGAAACAATACAATCGGACTGCCATTAAAAGTTTTGAGTGCTCTACAATAATGAAGTAAAGCAATAGTATCCCCCAAATTATGAGCCAACCTACTGCAACAAAAAACCCTACTCTGTAATCTTTTGTAAAGAAACTTAATAAATACTCGTAGGTTAGTACCGAAACACAACCAACCAATAAAACCAAGTACCACCGTTTTGTAATTATACTTTTCATTTCTCGGTGAGTTTAACAATATCCTCAATGCCCATTGTATCCTTTGTTAGACCTGCTTCCATTGCAGAAGTATCACGCAATGTTGTATGAATTTGCGATTGCTTACCGCTAACGTTTTGCAGCTACCCGAAGGGCGGGTGATTTACCACAAATGTTGATTAAAAGTACAAAAGTTTCATTCACCACAATCCCGATAGCTATCGGGATGTCGTTGGAACACGAAACCCTGTCTACCGGAGGTAGGCCTGTCTACCGGAGGAAGGCCTGTCTACCGGCAGGTAGGCCTGTCTGCCGAAGGTAGGCCCGCCTTTGGGGTAGGTGCTGTTATAGCCAGTGCTTACTCGTACACCGTACGGCTGGGCAGGCATACTCTTTGGCAAGCTTTGGTCAGTGCGGTTGCATTGTGTGGCTTGCCAATGTGTATGACTGCGAAGGGTTGGCTTATAGTCTAGGGTCAACATCTTCGCTTTCTAATGCTAATACTCCAAAAACACTTTCATGTATTCTTCTTAAAGGTTCTTTTTTTACAAACCGTTCCAGTCCCTCAACTCCCAAAGCAAATTCTCTGATTGCTAAAGATTGTTTTCTCGAAAGTCCACGGTT
>CAYVXT010000024.1:0-11862 GCA_964455485.1 uncultured Candidatus Saccharibacteria bacterium | reverse complement strand
GGCAATAAAATTCTAGAGATTGGTTGTGGTACAGGGAGAGATGCTGGGGAATTTATAAAACTAGGATTCGACTATGCTGGCATAGACGCGTCAGAAGGAATGTTAAAAATTGCTCAAGAAAGAGTAAAAGAAGCTAAATTTATATTAGGTGATTTCTATAAATTAGATTTTCCATCTGAGTCTTTTGATGGATTTTGGGCAGCGGCATCTTTTTTGCATGTTCCCAAGATGGACACAGATAAAGTTCTCGGCGAAGCATATAAAATATTGAGGCAGAACGGTGTCGGGTTCATTTCTATAAAACAAAAGACAGTTATGGATGAAGGTGTTATAAAGGAAACTAAAGCGGGAGGAATAGAAAGATATTTTGCCTTTTACGAAAAAGATGAGTTTAAGAACATTTTAGAAAGAAATAGATTTGAGGTAGTCGAGATAACTACTGTAAAAGAAAATGACAAAGATAATACAACTTGGCTCTGTTATTTCGTGAGAAAATGCTAAGTAGCCCAAGCTATTGAAAAATATTTTTAATATTATATAATACATAATAGCTGCTCTTTAAGATTTGCCTACGAGCGAACGCTTGAGCTCATGAATGATCGTGTACCAAGCCCAGTCGCAGCTGAAAGGTGGTAGATAATGTCGCAACCGAACAGGCGAGAATCTTACGTGGTGTATGATGTCGGTCTCTCGCGTAACGATATGGCCGTTGTTATTGACGGATTCAGGGTAAGTTATCACCCTTTATCGGAAACGCCCGTGAGCCTCCGTGGTTCAGTCGGATTCAAGATCGAACATGGCGATCCTCAAACAGGAATCAGAGCTGCAGACAAACTCCGTCCAATGCTCTCTTTGGTGGGTGTGCTTCTCCAGGAAAATTGCTCGCGTAGAGGTAACGAAGGTCCACACGGTACCATGGTGTATCGCTTCGATGAGACATCCGAACGTGCCAAGCGTGGGTTTAAGAATCCCGAAGAGGCTCTCGTTTTCATTCACCAGATAGTCGATGCTCTTGGATGTTTGCCACTAATCAAGTGGGGAAACCTCGAGATAACGAGAGCTTTCGAAGTTCGCGTGCGTGAAAATGGTGAATGGCGATGGGTTTCTGAAGACGATTGGCTTCTGAGGTCTACCCATACCAAACTTGTTGAAGAGCGGTTGGTCAGTGCATTCACGAACGCTCGACCCGAGAAGGATGTTATCGTTATCGTTTTCGGCCGGACTTTCGATTCGAAAACAGCCGAAGTTCTTGCAGGCACGTATGGCGTCGCTTTCCTCTTCTCGCCAGAAGATCGTCGGAAGCTCGCTGAGATCAGACATGTGGGTCGAAAGCATGATACGTACATGATCAGGTTCGAGCTTCATGGTCCGATGACGACCGGAGCAAGGCAGATCGCGAGGGTTCTCGCTCCACACGTCGAAAGCGTCTCAACAGAAGAACAAAAGAACAATTAGCACTTTGCCGCCCGTCTGTACGAGGGCGGCATTTTCATTGATTTTAGTCGTTTCTAGAGCTAAACTTTGAACAAAGCTATGACAGTCTTTTTAGCAATTTTTGCAAGCATTTTTAATCTCCTCTCTGGAGGAAGCTATCTTGTTCAAGTTATTAAGGGAAAATCTATACCAAATCCTGCGACATGGTTAATCTGGGTAGTTGTAACAATTATAAATACACTCACTTATTTTTTAGTTACCGGCGGAAATTTGTGGATATCTTTGAGTTCCATTGTCTTAGCTACAGCAATAATGTTAGTTTTCCTGTTCTCACTTCTAAAAGGAAAGTTTTCAAAGTTAGGAAGAATTGAAATCATTTCTTTATTAGTGGCTTTCGGCATAGGTCTTTTTTGGAAACTGAGTGGAAATTACATTATTTCCAACATATCTCTCCAAATAGTATTCCTAATCTCCTTTTATCCTACGCTCATTGCTCTATTAAAAAGACAAACGAGAGAAAAACCGCTTGCCTGGTTTTTTGCTAGCTCGTCTTACACGTTACAAATTATTAATGTGATTATTAGTGGTTCACCATTGTTTGCGCTGGCTTTCCCGATTGTTAACCTCATTGGTAATGGCACCATTGGATTTATTGCTTTCTTACAAAACAAAAATGAAAGAATTTGACGCCATAACATACAAAGACGGAAAGGGAGATTTCAACAACGAGGATGAAGGCTTATTAATTTCTCTTCTTAAAACAAACCAAAACCCCAAAAGGATGCTTGATATTGGGTGTGGTGACGGAAAACTGACAAGGAGAATAAAAGATCAATTTCCGGAGTCAGAAATAGTTGCTATAGATAATTCTCCAGATCAAATTTTGATGGCTAATTTTGAGCCAAGTAAAGTCAATTTTCAGTTGGCAGATATTACCGAATTCCACCCAGAAAATAAATTCGATTGCATTTACTCTTTTTACGCTTTTCCTCATATTCCTAAAAGCAAATTGCTGGCAGCACTTCAATCAGTTAGGGTGTCGCTTAAGGACGGTGGTACTTCTTATCTTTTTACAAATATATGTCTTTTTGATACCTCAATTGCTACTCCGGAGGATCAGGAAGCTTGCGACATCGTTTTCTTAAATAATTGGCCTTCCCAGATCAATTTGGTTAGTATTGAAGAAATGCGAGATATGTTTAAAGCGGCTGGACTCACAGAAATTCAAGATAAAAAATTGACCACAGGGGCCAAGATTAAAGGTTACGGAGATATGATTTCTTGGACTTTTGTTTTAAGATAAATATATGGAAAATCAGGAAGAAAAAGTTTGTTTTTATGAGAGAGAATTCTACCCGCTTTCTAACTTCTCCTCGTTTGCTTTGGAGTGGAAAGGTGAGGTATTTATGACTTCTGAGCACGCCTATCATACTGAAAAATTCACTGATCTGGAAGTTATAAAAAAGATTAAAGAAGCGAGATCGGCCCATGATGCTTTTAAGATTTCGCGAGAATATGCAGACCAGGTAAGACCTGATTGGTTAGATGTTCGGGTTGAAATTATGGAACAAATTATCAGAGCCAAAGTCGATCAGCATCCATATGTAAAAAAGAAACTTCTTGAAACTGGAGATAAAGAAATCGTGGAGGATTCCTGGCGGGATGATTTCTGGGGATGGGGACCGAATAAAGATGGGCAGAACCAGCTCGGTAAAATCTGGATGAAAGTCGGAGAAGATTTAAACAATGAAATATAATTATTCAAAATGATACCCATCAAAAATTCAAAAAATAAAATCGTAGTTGCTACCTTTCTTGTTTTGCCCATATTTATTGGGTTTGTGGTTTGGTATCTTAATCAACCAAAACAGACATCTCTAGAATCAAATGCTCAGAATGTTGCTTCTAGCTCCCCAGATTTTGCTCGTCGAATGGCTATAAATGAGTTGCCTGATATTGGAAATTTCAGCAATTATAAAAAGGATGAAAATCATGTTTACTATGGTACTGACGAAATCCCGAATTCCGACCCAAAAACTTTTGAAATAATAAACGAGACATTCGCCAAGGATAAAGGCCAAGTATATTCAAAGGGGTATATTATTGTCGGTGCCGATCCTAACACATTTGTTGCAACTACCACTCCGTATGACTCCAAAAGCGTCTTCGTGAAGACTGCCTGCAGTGGCAGCGGCTATTCTATTGTTTATTGTTATAAAAAAGTTGAAGGTGCTGATCCTAAAACATTTACGCATTTCTCGGATAGTCCTTTCTTTAGTTTTAGTAAAGATAAATATCATGTTTTTTATTATGAAAAAATGATCCCTGAAGCAGATGTACAAACCTTCGCCATACATGACGGAGGCAAATACGGATATACATACTGGTACGACAAGAATTATATTTTTGTTATGGGTTTTGACCGTATCGGAGTTATAAAAGAAAAGTGTAGTAATCTCGACCGAATCGGTGGCTATTATTTGAAATGTGATAACAAAGTTTATTATGCGGATAAACTTTTATCTGGTGCTGATGTAAATACATTTGTTCCGGTAGGAGTTACCGCCAATTATGCAAAAGATTCAAAAAACGTTTATTTTGACGGAGAGATTGTGGTCGGTGCAGATGCCGCCACATTTAATATTGGAGATGGAATAAACGCAAAAGATAAATATCACACTTACAGATATGGAAAGGTAGTGGAGTAATAAAAGTAAATAATAGAAAAGGGCGGCCGCTTGGGTCGCCCTTTGGGGTGCTACTCGCTTTTAGAAGACGGAAGAGATGTTATCTCTTTAATCTCTTCAAGCCAGTAGTTGTTTTCCAATTCGACACACACTACCGCCGACTCAGGCGGACGCACCACTTCAACGATGTGCAGTCCGAGCTTACAAGCTGCGTCTTCTACAGACTGGGCAACTACCACGCCAATCTGGTCGAAGTGACCGGGCTGTTCCAGCTTCTTTTCCAAAAGATAGAACTTCTGGGGACGAGAGAGTTGAAACTGCTCCCAGCACCACGAGCCAACTTCGCGCACGTGCTCATCTTGGGTTTCGGTCGCCCATTCACATGACGGGCATTTGTGATAACCAAATTCCTCAACGAGCCTGTCTTGAACTTCCAGTGTCGCGTCCAGGATTCCAAGTCCTATCGGACCTAACTGGGTTGGCCGGTGATCGCATAGCGCGTAGACTTTCCGGTGATTACCTCGATTGAGTTGCCAGTTGAAATACTTAAGCGTCAGTTTCCTAACTACTCTTCTCAGTGTACTCATTGCCATTCTCCTTTTGTGGTTTAGAAACCAGCAAATGGAGCTCATCCGCTTTCACTTTAGTGGGGCAAAGGATAAACGGCTCTTTTACGATCCTGATAGCCCAAACAGATCGTAAAGTTTTGAAAGAACTCCCACCGCAACACTCAAATTTTGAATCCTTCGATTTAACTCAGGACTAAGTGCTTTGGTAGGAGGACCAGCACGCTTGCGCGGCTGGTCCTTGAAAATCAAGCGAGAATGGTCACTGAGCCAACGGTCGCCTTGTGTCCTTCCGGAAGCTGAGCATCCAGAGTGCAGGTGCGAAAGTTGCGAATGACTATGAGGCCGTTCGTCTCCAGGAACTGGACGAGGCCGGCTCGGTAGGTCTGACTCGGATCTTCCTGTTCGAGAAGCATCTTCTGCCACTCGGCCAGTACTGACACGATGTCGACAACCTTACCCCTCACCATGAAGTCGGCCATAACCCACGGCGAGTCCTCCACGTAGAAGGTCTCTTCGGTCGGCAGATAGCGCAGTTGGACGTAATACTCCTCCTGCTCTTTGCCGGTGAGTTCGCCCGCGTCGTAGGTTTCCGGAACCGGATACCACTTGTCGGGCTTGACACGCTCCGCTTTGGAACGGCAGTCCAGTGACATGAACTCGAAGTTCCTGATCACCGCGACCCCCCGATTATTCTGGGGAAAGTCGAGCCAAGGATCGTTCTCCTTGGTGTCAATGCCGCGTTTGGCGAGATTCTCCTGCCAGTCGTTGGTCAGGCGAATCAGGTTGTCGGCCGATCCGAAAAGCAGATGACTGCTCACCGAGAACGGCTCGAGTTTGTCCATGAACAGGACGAACGAGGGCAGAAGATACACCATGTCGGTGAACGTGAGCCCATGCATATCGATCGGCGACGGCTGTCTCGTCATTTCGTTTTCTCCTCTTGATATTTGATTGCAAAAGAACCTTCCAGAATCTCAAATCACAAAAAATCTGTGATTTACGATCTGAGAACTGGGGCCGAGCAATCCCGAAGGATCACTCGGCCGCATTGTTGAACGAACTACTTTTTGCGTTGTGGGAGCTTGAAGAACTTGCTCCCTTGCCCGAAGTTACTGTCGACCGTTTCTTTCACCGAACCGATGGTCCGGTGGAGGATTTGTCGAATGCGACCCGGGACGCGTGCTTTGCCGATGATGTGCCACCCGCGTTCGGCGTGGTCGAAGGTTCCGTTGTAGGAAGACGGCCTCTGCCATCGCTCCTCTTGGGTCATGAGCGGTCCGCCTTTGCGTGCCGTTTCGAATGCCTCCTTGAGATCATAGACGCCGTCGTGGCGAATCCGATCGATGAAGCTGAAACCGCTCCACAGATAGACATACTCTTGCTTCGCTTCGCGGATCACCTTGCCCTTGTAGTCTTTGACTTCATTGGTTCGGAAAACCGCAACAGCGAAACAGAGCGGCGCAACAACTTCTTCAGAGTCATACGCACCTTCGCACCCAGAGATGTTTATCTGGGCTTCGACATACATGGCGACCAGGTCGCACGGCATGTCGAGAACGCCAGGGCGGACACCGCCATCGAAGCGAGTGTGCCATCCACTGCAACCGGTAGGGGTGCACTGGGAGCATTCTGCCTCGCTTTCGTCTTCGTGAACACGGGTGATCATCGCCCCGCCGATAGCCAGCTGGCTATAGCTCGAGCGATGAATCATGATCGACGGGTACATTCCACGATCGTTCGTTTTACGCATGTCAATTCTCCTTTTCCCATTACAGGAAGTGAATTTAACTGATTCGCCATCACAGCGAATTTCTACCTATAGTATAGCATAGTCAGGTTTATTTGTCAATGATTTTTGCAGTTTGTAAAGAGCGGAAAATATCCATATTTAAAGCCATCTAAAATAATTGGCTCATTTCTACAATGCCCTAAGTAGTGTCGCATTTGTCGCTTTTTGGCTATTCCGAGGAGGGTAGAAGTGGTAAAATAGAAAGTGTCAAAAAAGCCTTGTTGGGCTTCCATATGGATTTTCCGAGACCGAGGAGGCCAGCAGCGAAATTTTAATGAGCGAAACCGTAACGAAGTGAAGGTCCTGAGGAGCTTTGCGATGTAGGGCGACTATAAAATTTCAGCTCCCTGAGCGTAGCGAAGGGGTGTTCAATTATGAAATATTTCGTCTACCTTCTAGAATGTTCAGATAAGTCTCTTTATGTCGGTTGCACCAACAATCTCGAACGGAGGTTTTTTCAACACAACAATTCTAAATCTGGTGCTCATTACACTAAAATAAGAAGACCTGTTAAGTTACTTTATTCAGAAATTTTCAAAACTCTTAAGGAAGCCCGACAACGTGAGACAGAAATCAAAGGTTGGAGGAGGGAGAAGAAATTTAAATTAATCATTAGTAAAGCAGAGCGCTATTTGAGTAAATAAATCATTTCGCAGAGGGTAGAAGTGGTAAAATAGAAAGTATTAAAAAGCTTTGTGGGGTAAGGTATGAAGATATCTGAATCCGATGAGGCCAGCATTTTGGATTCGTGGAGTAGATTTCTCCCGAATCGGTTGCAATTGCTTGATATTTTGGTGGTTCTGACCTTTTAAATTTTCTTATAAGCAAAATTAAATTTTATTTAGCCAAAAGCATGATCCTGTCTTGGGTGGTTTTGATTTTCTCCAGTTAATAATACGGTTCTAACATTTCTTTTGGTTTAAGCAAAAATATGCTTCAATTGTTTAATAAATGAATAAAGAAATTGTTTTAAAACAATATAAAGGGATCGCCATTTTTGGAACTCCTGGTAGTGGAAAGACCACAATAGCTAAACTGCTAAAAGACACTTTTCCCGAAGCAAAATATATGGAAGCTTTTGATATGGTTATTAATCCTGCTGGCTCTATAAAAGATAAACTCCCAGAAGATGAAGCAGAGTTTATTCAAGAGATCAGTAAGATTGATAGTAAGGATTTATCAAAGGAGATTTCTAGGGATGAGGCTCGTGATTTATTTACTCAACTTAAAAATTGTTATACGTCTTCCGTTATTGCTAAAACATTAATTTACATTCATCAAAAAACTTTTCAGAGCAATTTGTAATCATTGCGGGGATTAGAGGGTTCAGAAATTCTACATATTTTAAAAAGAATGACTATTTAGTAGTTTATCTTAAAACTCCAGACGAAGATTTAAGCTTAAGAGTTGAAAAACGAGAAGATCTCTCTCTTAAAGAAGCTGAAAAAGAAAGACATATTGAAGAACGACTTTTTTCAACTAATAAAGTAGAAAAAATAGCCCATTTATCATTTAATACTGGAATTCAAACTATTGAAGAAATCTTAGCTCAAATCAAAGCTCTTATAGAGGCCAAAGAGTGCAAAATGTGCGTCAATACAAGCATTAATCTATCAAGCAGCATTGGTGATTCCGGATTATGCGAAACCTGTGAGAGATATAAGGAAAATTTCAGCATGGAGCCGTTAATAAAAGAGCTAGAGTTCCTTAAAACTTTAATAAAGAGTGGAAATGGTAAATATGATGCAATGGTAGGAATTTCAGGTGGCAAAGATAGCACCGCAACGCTTTATCAAGTGAAAAAAATGGGCTTTACGCCATTGGCATTTACGTTTGATACTGGATATTATCCAAAACACATTTTTTCAAGATCGAAAAAGGTTGCAAAAGATTTAGGAATTGATCATCAGAAGATAGATATAAGAAAATATGCTCGGCCCGTTGATAAGAAATGCTTTGAAAAAACAGCAGAGTTATATGACCAAAGAGATTCACAAGAGCTTAAAGAAAATTTCCGAAAGTGGTATGTGGAAGGACGAAGACATTATTCTATTAAATGCGAGCACGAAATTCCTTTTGTAAGAACCTGTCAGCTTTGCAGGCGATTGGTTATCAGGGGATACTACGAAGAAGCACTAAAAAATGGAGTCAATGTGGTCATTCTGGGAATTAATGAATGGGCAGGACTGAGTCAAAATAGCGAATCAAAGAAATTTATTTTTTCTGCAATAAGGACACTTCAACCATATAAAGATAAGCCTCCAGTTTATGTAGTTCATCTCCCGTTTTTACTTCAAAGAAAGATTGAAGATACGAGAAAGATTCTTGAGGAACTCGGCTGGCAAGTCCCGCAGGGCGAAAAACTTATCGAATCCAATTCTAATTCTTGTTTGTTTGCTAAAGCTGCAGAAAATAAAGCACGAAGATTGTTAGGCTTCCATCCTGACACTACACGCTTAGCAAGAGAGGTGACAGTAGGGTTTATTACCAAAGACCAGGCAAGGAAAGCTTTACAAAAAATACATAAGTCATCATTGTCAGTTAGAAGTGTTTTAAAGAAGGCAAATGTTGTCTAGGGCTTTTCTGTATGCGAAATGAATCCTATTTTCTGCTATAATTTTTCCAACATCGTCCCCAACCTTCGTTAAAACTTCGGCTTGGCAAAGCAGACGGGCAGCACTATTGACTTTTGTATAATATAATCATATTCTGTAAATGGACAAAATTATGTACTTGAAAATTACTTGCACATACTACCACCCTCGACTATGTGCTTGCCACATTGAAAGTTTTATCGGTCCATTCCAGGGAACTGTCGTGGACCAAGTAGGATCGAGCTTTGAAGAAAGCCTCCGCTCTTTGTGGGTTATTCACAAAATCGAAGTTGTTTTCGATGCGACCTCATGGGAGCGACATCCCTCAACCACTTCTCCAAATGAGTTTGCAACCAAAATACAACAAGCAATAACTTCTAAAGGGCAGGAACAATTCATCTAGACCTCTTCCGAACAACAGAAAACTTCGGGAGAGGTTTTTCTGTTATCTACATATTTTGTAAACAGTTCCAACTTCGTAACCCAACCTTCGTTAAAACTTCGGCTTGGCAAAGCAGATGGCCAGCCCGAGGAGTTTTGACGACGAGGCACTGAGGTTAGCAAGCCGAATGTGAAGAATTTTAACTTGTGCGTAGCTTGAGATGCATCCACATAACGCTTAAACTCTGTATAGAGTGAAAACATTTTTGCTATACTTTCATTATGAACCCAGACAATAAAGCCCTAAGTAGAACATATTTTATTGCCGGTCCACCTAGAGTTGGTAAAACCACTCTCTCATATAAACTTGCCGAAAAGATTAAAGGTCATGTAGTTTCAACCGATGCGATTCGTAGTGCAGCAAAGAAAGCTCGTGAGACCAAAACTGGAGATCTTTTTAGGACCAACTTCTATAACAGTCTTTCAGAAGAGGAGTGGTTTAAATTACATTTAGAACGTCCTGAAGTGGTGGTCGAAGATCATAATAAGGAATCAGCCGCTTTTTGGACTTCGATTGTCTCCTTTTGCAATACATTTTGTGAAGATTCCGCTATTCATATTGTAGAGGGCGCTCATTTAATCCCAAGCTTGGTTGCTAGTATGGAAGATAAGCCATCTCACATTGTTTACGTGGGCAATACCGATCCTAACCACTTTAAACATATGCTGGATTACAGCCAAAAAAATCCAGAACAAGATTGGATGGCTTCATTGAACTATAGCGATAAAAAAATAGAAGCCATGGGTAATTTTGTTTTGGAAATGAGCAAGTATTTTAAGTCAGAAGCTGAAAAATACGGTTTCCCTTACTTTGAAATCAATGACAATGATTTTGAAGGTTCTCTAGAAAAGGTTTGTAAATTTTTATTAAAATAGGTTCCAACATCGTACCCAACCTTCGTTAAAACTTCGGCTTGGCAAAGCAGACGGCCAGCAAGAAAGTATAATAAGAAACATGAACATCTTTGAAGAATTAAAAAAGTTAGGGTTGCCGGAGGGGGAGTATGTGGTGATAGGGAGTGGGATATTGGGCGCCTTGGGAATAAGGGAAATACACGATATAGACTTGATCGTTACCCCAGCTTTATTTGATAAATTAAAAAATGACGGGTGGGTTTATGACGAAGTGGAAATTGAAGGTAGGATGCGGAAAAGATTAAAAAGGGGAGTCACGGAAGCTTTTAAAGATTTTTGGTATTTGGGTCAAGATCAAGATACGGAGAGGATGATCGGGGAAGCGGTTTTTATGCAGGGCTACCCATTTTCGTCTTTGCAAGAACTTCTAAAATTTAAACGCTCATTAAATCGCCCCAAAGATCAGGCTGACATTTTGTTGATCGAAAAATATTTGGCCGTGAAATAAGTTCCAACCCTTTACAGGACTGCAATTTGTTATCAATCAATTCATTCTTGAACAAATTGGGAGCTTCGTTCCATACGGCTCACGATCAAGTTTTCATTAATACTAATAAAAAAGAAATGGCTCTACGATTCGGGAGAGCCATTTTCGAGTGAGACTGCTTGCTGCTATTCGCCGAGCTCGTTGAAGCAGAGAAGTGTGAACTCGTTGCTGAAGCCGATGCTCCATTGAAAACCATCGGGCGTCCAGAAGGGTGCAAAGAGCATTTTCACGGCTGGAACGTGGGGTTCACCGTCCACGATGGGGCAATTCTGTTTTTCCACAAACGAGACGTGATCTCGCTTGGAATCCAACCGATACTTTATGCCTAGGTCGTGGTTGCAAGCCGCTTCTACCCCTTCTTCCCCGATCAGAATTGCATCCTGACTTTGGAGAAATGCTAGACAATCTTTGCTCGGTACCCATGTTCTATTTGGGACACTGATTCCGAAGATTTTCAGAATATAGCGTTTCTCTCGCTCGAGAATTTTTGGAACGAAAGCTCCTGGATTGTAACCGCCTCGATGCTTCGGAACCTGGAAAAGTATTACTTTCTCCAGTAAGAACCGATTGTCTTTTCTTGTACGGTTGAAGACGTGGATGCAAAGCTCCTGCGCCAGTTCGTTGTTGGGGGCGTTTACTACTTTTTGAATTAGTTCAAAATTGAAACCGCCCCGTTCAAGGGAGCCCAGAAACTCGCTACCTTGTTTGTAACCAATACCACGCATGCTCTTGGCACTCATGGATTTACTCACTTTCTCCTGGGGCTACCAGGTACAGTACTTAAAATATTATATATCTAATCAATATACATGTCAATAGAAGGGAAAATGTATTAAATTATGGCTAAATATGTTCCAACTTCGTCCCAGACCGAAGCGAGAGCGAAGGTGCTGAATATGTAATGGTGAAATGCGGATAGTTCGTAAATTTGAATCAAAAGTGTTAA
>CAYVXT010000023.1:0-4449 GCA_964455485.1 uncultured Candidatus Saccharibacteria bacterium | reverse complement strand
GTTATCAATGTTGTCAACCTCTTCCACCCTAGCTCCAAAACCCTTGTCTTTGTTCATGTCAAGAGTATGAAGTATAGCTGCAGTCAAAGTTGTTTTGCCGTGGTCAACGTGGCCAATTGTACCTACGTTTACGTGTGGCTTGGATCGATCAAATGGGTCTGCCATAGTACTTATATTAATTTTATATTAAATAATATTTGAACTTTTGCGCCAATACTTAATCATAATAAAAAAGCGGCACTTCTTAATTCAAGTTAAATCTTAGCAAACCGTCTATCTTTGTCAACCCTAAAGGTACAGCTTTTATTATATGCTTGCATAAATAACCTAAATATGGTAAAATATAGGGAGATATGAAATTTCTTCTCGTTTTGCTCTCTCTCGGTCTGGGCTTAGCCCAGACTAACACTCTAAAACAAGTTGAGGAGGTCACCGGACGATTTGAACGTTGTAAAAAGGATATCCGGACTCCTATCAAGGAGCTGGAAAATGCAATAGCGAGACCGGACGCCTCCTCATCTCAAATCAGAGATGCACGATCAAAACTGATTAAACACTTAGATGTGGCCCTCGGTTTGCAGGCCGAGGGTCTAAAACCACTCGAAGCCGCTCTCAATAGCCTTACCCAGGCAAAAAACATGTCTAAAATCACCAGCCTCCAAAAAAGGTTGGAGTGGCCGGAGTACGAGGAGTACGAGAGACTTCTCACCCAGTCGAGGGCGGCTTACATTGGGGCGGCTTGGCGCGAACGGCAGAGAAAGTAGTGCTTGGCGGCGGGACGCGATATCCCGCCGCTTTTTGATTGTGTATTATTGTAATAACTCTCTAGTTGTGTTTTAATTTTAAAAGAATGTACACACCACTTCTTCTATTGTTACTGCTGGTCTTCCCGGCCAGCACACTCGCCCAATGGATAATGGTGAACGGAAAGCCTTCGACAATAACTCCAGAAGTAATAGAGTTGATGTCCAGAGCAGACAACGCAACAAAGGAGCAGGAAGAAGCTCGAAAAGCAGCGGAGAGTAAGCTAAGGAAGTCGCTTGCAACCATGGAAGCAGTCCTGAAAAATCCAAAAACGAAAGCGGCAGAAATCGTTGGTGTAAAAGCGGCATGCATTATCGCAGCGCTTGAGCTTTCAAGGTCCATGGAAAATGCATCGAGAGCCGTTTTAGATGCTGAGACCGCTCAACGGGAGAATTTAGAAAGAGTCATAGACTCTGGAAAGGAACCTAATCCAGATCAAGATTTTTTCATGTGGTGGCTCCGAGCCACAGAGAAAACCCGAATCAAGATTCCCCCTGAGTTTGTTGGGGTGATGACGAAAGCTGACATCGCCATACAAATCGCCCTTCGGATCAAAGCCGGCACAACCGACATGGAAGAATTTGAAAAGTCCGAAAAAAGATAACTTAAAGGAGATTTGGTGGCACACTAACGAAGCGAGTCCGTATAAGGCTCGCTTTTTGATTATGCAAATATTCCGGCGGTTGCGCGCTTGAGACGAGAAAGCTCTTCAGTGACTATTTTGTCAAATCCTGGAACCCTTTTTTTAAGGAAATCAATAACTTTTTGATAATCACTACCAGCACCAGAAACAGCTTCGTCAAATTCACTTAAAATATTTTCATCCATCACATCCACTGCCCTCTCAATAACAGATTCAAATAAGAGATTTCCTATCTTTTCTATCATCGCCTCCTGTTCACGCGAATCCATATTATCCAAGCCGAAATCTTTGGCTATTTTATTTTTCAGATTATCATTCATCGTACAAATTTTACCTCTTTAAATAAATTTGGCACACGTTTTTTGTTCATAACCTAAGCCGCTTTAGGCAAATCTATGTTTTTATTTATGTTATCAGTGACACTTATCAACTCCTCAGTCTTTACTCCAGAATTTGGTTTATGTTCCATGATAAATCTACCCATTCGCTTAAGATAATCGCTCATTATTTCGTTATCAAATGGTTTAAAATCAACTTTTCCATCAGTAATATTACTTATTGTGGATTTCATCTCATTTAGCTCCTCAACAAACTTTCTGTGTTGCTCTGAGGTCGCAAGGTGTTCCAATACTTTTTTAGGCAAATCTGAATCTTCAGGCTTTTGATAAAAATCAAAAACCTTTTTGGAATTAAGTTTTGCCATTTCCTCCCACTCTTCGCTATTTATACCTTTTACCTTTCCAAAAAGACCCAAAAATCCCTTCTTACCATAAACAATGTCGACACTTTTTTCTACACTTTCAGCTAATGCATTATTGGTGACTACCGCTTCTACAGCATGCTTTTGATCACTACTTAATGATCTCACGGCCTCCATACCTCTTGATGTCTGAGGGGATTCCATTTTCTGCCGAGCCTGGGCAATCTCATCATGAACAGCATTTGCATCATATGCCACTTTGGGTTTTGGCATTTCCACAACTTTTCCTTTTTTAGAGCTTATGTTTTCAACAGCACCAAGAGCTGCTAAACCTCCGACGCCAGCGAAATTCATTCCGTTTGGCTTGTTAGAAAAATCTGGGATTATATTTTGTGGAGTTTGAGGAGGTTCTTCAGTTGAAGGTGGAAAAACTTTTGGTTCATTTGGCACAAGTTTATCTACCTCAAGTTTTTGAGCATCATCTATTTGTTTTAGCGCTTCTGCCGTTTCGGTCGTACCCTCATCTTGGATATTATTTGGCACTTCTGTGCCCCCTGTAGCCCCTACTCCATTTGATTCAAACTTCGCTGCCTCCATACCCTCTCCATAATCCAAATATTCCCCTTCCGCTAAATTATATTTTGGAGCCGGCTTCTTTAAAATGAATTCTGGTTCACTTTTTGGTTTAGTCGACAATATTTCATTTATCTTGTCGTTGGTTATTTTTACATCTGGGTTTTGCTGTACATAGGTAGCTATTTTTGCATCATTTGCTTCCCACTCTTGTATTAGGGAAGGCTTCATATTTTTTGCATTATCAAGAATCGAATCTACCCATTTTTTATCTTTAAATATTTCTGTATAGTCAACAGGCTTACCGATTTTAACTCCTCCAAATTTATCTATACCGACTTTCTCATAATTTTCTATAGCTTTATTATTCAAATGGCTCAAGACAAAACTTTTTTGCCCTGGTCTTAAATTTTTGAACCTCTCCTCGTGTTCTATTGCAGACCTCAACAGGCCCCAATTGGTATCACCCTTTACCGGCACATGATGCAATTCCTCTGGAGCGAACGATATAGTTTGTACTGGAGATCTGAATTCAGGGTCAAGATTTCGATTTGGAAGTATCTCAGAAACCTTAGGTTTGGTTGGCATTTCTACAACATTAGAACCA
Source organism: uncultured Candidatus Saccharibacteria bacterium (assembly GCA_964455485.1). GTDB lineage: Bacteria > Patescibacteriota > Minisyncoccia > Phycocordibacterales > WO2-35-19 > CAYVXT01. The sequence goes on along the minus strand of CAYVXT010000023.1, from coordinate 1,122 downwards.
AAACCTGTTCTATGAAATTCATTGATATTTTTAGGAATACCAACTTTTGACTCAACAGCTGACCTTATTTGGCCACCAACACCTTGGTTCATGTATATACCTTCTGCCACCCCAGTCAAAAATCCTGTTCCCATACCCGCTAAAGTGGTGGCACCTACTCTAAGAGTAGTCGCTGTCATTCTGATTTTTTTGTAATAATTCTCAATTTCTTTTACTTTTTTACCTATTTCTTCATATGAGAGGGATTCATTATTCTTAGCTGCGGCTATTTCTTCTTGTTCATTTTTTAGCAATGCATCAATAGCCCATTTTTTGTTTAACCAGTTATTAACTTTTTCATTAGCCTTATGTCCTACATATGCTGAAAGTCCAGCACGAGCAAGTCGCCATGAAAAATAACTTGCAACCCCTATCATACCAGGAGCCACTGTTGCACCAGCTGCAATACCAGCCATTCCACCGATTGTTGCACTCACAAGAATCCTCTTTTCTCTTGGAAGATTCATATACCACTTTATAACCCTGTTATCCATCGTCTCCCTCAAGCGAGCCAGAGTCTCATTCCCCACATCTTGAACCTTATCCTTCCAATTTTTGCCCCTTTCTGCTTTTAATATTTTTTTATACTCCGCATCTTCGTTTGTGACTATTTCATCAAAAATTACAGTATTTACCTCTGCTTTAAATTTAGCTAATTCGGATTGGGGTACATCTGCCAAACTTGCCCAGCCATATTTTTGAGCAATTTCGGCAGCAATCAATTCAGATATATTGTCCTTAGCATCAAAATATTTTGCTTTCAATGCTGTTATGCTCTCTCCGGTATTTCTACTGTAATTGTCTTTTTGAGCTTCAATTTTTGCTATTTCAACTCTTAAAACTTTCAACTCTTGATATTCTGGGGTCTTTTTCCACTCAGGGAGAATTTCGGTAAAATCTTTTGAGTCTTGATTGGCATTTTCTTGCTGTGATTCGTTTAGTTGTGCATCTTTGGCCAATGACCCTTCAACATTTTTAACAATTTCCAAAACGGGCTGGTCTGTATTATCCGCATCGCGGAGCTCAGACAATGGTATAGGTTTTGAAAAGCCGTCCAAAATTGCAGCAGGATTACCATTCTGG
>CAYVXT010000022.1:0-2819 GCA_964455485.1 uncultured Candidatus Saccharibacteria bacterium | reverse complement strand
TATTTCTGAGCCATTCCAATAAACCTCTATTAACCTTTTTTGATAATAGATAGTATCTGATGTATTATTCTCAGAATGATACTCTACCCGTCCTTGCATATCAAGTATACTATCCAAGCCATTTATGGAGTAATAATATTCCTCACGCCAAATCACAACAGATCCTTCTCCTGTTAAACCAGAAGTGCTACTCTTCTCAATTCTGCCATACTTATCGTAAGTGTTATGAATTGAAGTCCATGAATTTAAACCTTCCGCAGATATTAACTTACCCGAACTATCGCAAATAGATTTGATGTAAATATTTTTATTTAAGTTTTCACATTGGGATAAGATTGGACTTGAATATTTGTTTCCGTATTCAATTACTTCGCATGAACTTGGTAGGCCATTTTTATCAAAATAGAATTTAGTTTCCATTCTAGGCTTACCCGTCGTATCAACTACAGTAGTATCGAAAAATTCTGTGATGGTGATTTCTTTCAATTTATGTTTTAAAACTACCGCTGGTGGAATAAAGCTAGAAATATTAATACTTTCAGTTGGGCAGAATTGTTGTGCAGAAACAATATTCACAATTAAAAGAGATAGGATGGCTAATATGTTTTTCATTGCATGATAGATAATGTTTTGCAGATTTGCGATTGCGGGGATTTTAGCACTAAACTTCATTCAGAGAACTGAACTTGCATCTTGCTCAAATGTGTCTACTGATCAACGAACCCACGCTATTGCACCCCATGTTTTTGACCGTTTTATTTCTCAAATGTAGTCCAAAAGTTGTGTGAAATTTGCAAACTGTCAGGAATACCATTTGAAAAGTCACCAATTATCAAACCGTCAAACAGGAGTCCATTGTCCATTATCTGTGTCGGCAAAATTCCGTCTGTATAGTAGTTACCCAAATAGTCGTCTGTCTTTGAATAAACTAAAATTCTTGTGGTCAGTCTGCAATTCAATCCCCATTCAGTCTGAATAGTCATAATTTTAAAAGTTGTTTCACCTTTTTGATTTTGAATTTCACCTAAATAGTCCAAATGTTGCGAGCAAATTTTACCTGTCTCTGTCGTGTCAATAAAAAAAATGTCGCGGTCGGAATTATTAGTTAGTCGGGCAATTAAAGGTTGGTAATCAGATATTGTCGAATTTGTTGTCAGGCTATCCCTTGATATGGCATGATTTTGTTTTTTTTCTTTATCAATCTGACAGCTTGATAGTGTGCTAAATGTCAGCGAGATTAAAGTCAGTATTATAATGCTATATTGTATCATACAAAGTGGGCTATAACATTTTTAGACTTGTTTTCACGCGAGGTTTAAAAGCACTTGCTTTTCGCCAAGCACAAATATAATTAGAAAGCGGTACACTTAGAACTTTCACGGCAACTTCGGCTGAAACAAGGCTTTGTTATCTGTATTGCTATTTATATTCTACCGGTAAATCTGCCTTTCCCCTAAAAAATTCACTACCAGCTAATTTCATTTCATCACCTTCCCTTATACAAATAAATTGTTCAGTCATATCCATTTTGGTGTAATGAGAAACATAAATTAGTCGAACTTGAATTGGACTACCTGCAACTACATTAACTCTTTTATCAATAACGTTTACAAAATCCCCAATGTTTTCATGAAAAGATTTCATTTGAGAAGCCATCGTCTTTTTATCGATTGTCTTTCTGGCCTCTTGAGTATATTCATCATATATACCGTCATATTTACCAAAGTTATATAATGAATGTATATCCTCTAGTAAGAGCTCTGCTGCTTTTTTCTCGTCTTTATCATAAACCGGTTTGAAGTCAAATTTACAAGATTGAATAATAAAAAAACTCAATATTAGGATTGGGAATTGAAAAATTATTTTTGTTTTCATAAGGTTCTTCGTGTTAGTTTTAATTGCAGTATAGGTAACGTTTTGCACATTTGCGATGGGCTGACATTTCAGCGCAAATGTTCATGCGGTGTTCTGAACTTTCTGTAACCACTAAACTGTCTGCGGAGCACGAAACCCCGCTAATTGCAAGTATGCAGTTATGCATCGTTTTTTATTTTCTTTTTCCACTTTTTCAGTTCTTCGAAAAGTTCTGCTTTAGTTACAGTCATTAATTCTTCATTCGTTTTTTCAGTTTGCCAGGGTCGGTCTGCATTTGAAAGTTCGTCAAAAGTGACAAACAAACCGTAGGCTTTTTCAAATCCAATGCTGTCGTAACAATATTGCCTATTCTCAGAAAAAAAGTCATAACAGCCGATTGCCTGGTAACGAATTTCTCTTGTCCCGGTAATTACATCCTTTTTACCGTCCAGTATTTCGTCAACTATTGCCAAAGCATATTCTATTGCTGCTTGTCTTTTGTCGGGCAGCTTTATATTCAATTCTTCGAGTGTCAGTTTAAAATAATGGTCAATTTGAAACGGACTTTCATTTTTACTTAGTCCAGCAAGTATGCAAAGTGATGGAGTGTCCAAACCTTCTTGAAGTCCGGTTACACCGATGTCAGGAAGTTTGTCTGTGGTCAAATTTCCGGTCACATACTTTGCTATTTGTTGTCTGAAGTTCAATATTTGTCTGTAGTCTTAAAATATTTATAGCGGTGCGCAGCTTGCTGAAGTGCCGCTCTTCCGTCATTTCAAATATAGTGAAAATCTTTGTGGCGGTATTTTGGCAATGTAATGTTAGGGTAAGTGGCTGACTTTTTCAAACAGGTTAAAAATAGATTTTATATCTTAACCTTAACGAAAAAGTCTATGAAAAAGCCAAGATTCACAGAAGAACAGATCATTGCCGTTCTCAAAGAACAAGAGCAAGGAATGAAAGTG
>CAYVXT010000021.1:0-1910 GCA_964455485.1 uncultured Candidatus Saccharibacteria bacterium | reverse complement strand
TTTGGATAACGATCATTTAAATCCAGAAACAAGGCTATTGATCCAACTAGGTTTTGGAGTGGAATGGAAAATTTCTGGTCATGCTGAAATATTTAGATATAAAATTTCGGCTTTAAACCTTGACAAAGCAGATAGGGTTTTTTTGAGCAACAATTTTAAGAGTGCGTTAGGTGTGTGGAGTTTGATAGAAATACATCAAAGAATAATGTGTGTGGTAATTGCTACTCGCAACAAAATATAAGAAAAAAAGCATACACGGACTTTTAAAAACTTTACAAAATAATAAAATGATGAAAACAAGACTATTTTTCTTCTTCCTTGTAATTAGTGCTTCTGCACTTGCACAAGGAACTTGGATTCAGAAAGCTGATTTTGGGGGAACCCCAAGGTACGCAGCTGTTGGTTTTTCAATTGGCACAAATGGATATATCGGAACAGGAAGTGATACTATTCCAACCCAAGATTTTTGGGAATGGAATCAATCCACAAACATATGGACTCAAAAAGCAAGTTTTATTGGAGTAGCAAGAACTCAGGCAATCGGTTTTTCAATTGATAACAAGGGATACATTGGAATAGGATATAATGGCTTGCCTGTTTATCAGGATTTTTTGGAATATGATGTTACAACCAATATGTGGACACAAAAGGCAAATTATGCCGGAACTGCTACAAACGGTGGAGTAAGTTTTTCAATTGGTAAAAAGGGATATGTCGGATTGGGTTTACAAAATGGGAATTCAAGTCCCAAAAAAGATTTTTGGGAATGGGATCAAACCGCAAATAGTTGGACTCAGAAGGCAGATTTTGGCGGCACGGGAAGATTCAGAGCAGTCGGCTTTTCAATAGGCACAAAAGGATATATCGGAACTGGATATGATTCAACTTATACTGTTACAAAAGATTTTTGGGAATGGAATCAAACAACAAATACATGGACACAGAAAACTGATTTTGGAGGAATGGCAAGAACGTATGCCGTTGGATTTTCCATTGAAGATAAGGGATATATTGGGACTGGTTTTGACAACACACCGAACGGGTATCTTCGTGACTTTTGGGAGTATGATACAACCACAAATGTATGGACTGCAAAAGCAAATTTTGGAGGAATCGGAAGATGGAATCCCGTAGGTTTTTCTATCGGTAACAAAGGATATATTGGTACAGGACAAGATTCAAGTGGTAGCTTTGCTGATTATTGGGAGTATGCTCCAGATAGCACAACATCAGTTAATGAAAACCCTGCTGAAATTTCTGTTTCAATATTCCCAAATCCAGCTTCACAAAAAATAATTATTGATGCTTCGTCATCTTTTTACAAAAACGAAAAAATAATTATCTCAATTATAAATGCATCCGGCAAAATTGTTCTGTCAGAAAAAAGAGAATGGACAAATAAATTGTCGCTTGAGATAAAAACTCTTGATGCAGGAATTTATTTTATTCAGATTTCAAGTGAACAGGAAAAGTTGATTGGAAAATTTGTGAAGGAATGATTTATTCAAAAAGTGCGTATCGAAAAAAAAACAGTTTGATGAACATAAAAATCATCCTAGTATTTTTTATTCTGACATCAAACTGTTTTTCTCAATCAACACGTGATTGGGCTACATATTATGGAGGTACGGGATATGACAATGGGTATAGCATTGTAGCTGATAGCTCAGGGAATATTTATTTGGCAGGTAGCACATCAAGCATATCAGGAATCGCCTTAGGTGGTTTTCAGAATGCCTATGCGGGAGGTCAACGTGATGCATTTATTGTAAAGTTTGATCCGAATGGTAATCGAATTTGGGCAACCTATTATGGAGGCGCTGGGGATGATTTTGGTTTTGGTATTACAATGGATGATTCAGGATACATATATCTAGCTGGAATGACTTCAAGTTTAAGCGGTATTGCTT
>CAYVXT010000020.1:0-13327 GCA_964455485.1 uncultured Candidatus Saccharibacteria bacterium | reverse complement strand
ACCAAATCACGAATGTCAGCAGCCAACCTTTGAGATTCGCCAAACTGGACTCTCAGCGACTCACCCATTTCTTTTGTATTTTCACCAATCTTTTTATCAACTGTTCTGGACAACTCATTCATCTGCTGAAGCAAAAGCTGAAGCGAGGTATCATCTTGCTTCATTGGCTCATTCTTACGCTTAAATAACAGAAAAATCGCTGCTAAAAGCCCCACTGCTAAAATAATTGTTAGAATGTCTTGCATAAAGGTTATTATAACAAAAACTTGCGCCTTGCGCTTTTTAACTTTAAACTTTACTTATGCACGAACAAATCCAAAACCAAATAAAAGATGCGATGCGGGCAAAAGACCAAGTAAGGCTTACTACTCTAAGGGGAGTTTTGGCCGCTTTTACAAATGAGTCAGTAGCACTAAAGCGCACTCCTCAAGACAAGCTTTCAGACCAAGAAGCAACAGCCGTAATTCGAAGACTTGTAAAGCAAAGGAAGGATTCAATTGAACAATTTGAAAAGGGTGGCAGACCCGAACTCGCTGAAGCCGAAAAAGCTGAAATGATTATTTTGGAAGAATTTTTACCAGCCCAAATGAGTGAAGAAAAAATCAAAGAGATTGTTTTGAGAAAAATTGCAGAATTAACTAACTCCGACGCTACGGTCGGAGCGATTAAGCCTAAGGTTGGCTTAATCGTCGGGGCAGTATCTAAAGAAACCGCAGGCAACGCCGACGGCGCTACAATCAAAAAAATCGTGGAGGAGATTTTGGTGTAAATCTCTACAACATAATATAACCTTGCTAAATTAATAAATTTATGTTATTTTCCGGACTGGAAGGGAGATTTTCTTGCACGGTAAAAAAGTTGTTCGTGGTCTATTTGGAGCAGTGGGTATCTGGCTCACAGCAGGTCTCGCTCTCCCGTTTGTCAACATCCTGAAATCGTTTACAGAAGAACAACTCATGTTTGCTCGCGGGATAACGACCGCCGTCTTCGCCGTTCTCATCTTGAGAGGAAAAGTGTTTCCGACTGATTGGTACACTCTCCTTTCGGGAGTTGGGTTTGCGTTCGGGTGTCTGGGTTTGTACCATGGCATTCGGGAAATTGGACCAAGCCTGGCGATTATTATTATTACCACTGCGCCAGTCGTAAATTTCCTGTTCGCTTGGGGTAGAGGTAGACAAGTTTCACTTACCGCTATCAGCAGTTTGATGGTCATGTTGGCGGGGGTGGTGTTTACTCTTCATCCATGGGGCAACAATACAATCCTTTCATTCAAGGGTGTCGCTTGGACAATTTGCGGAGCGATTTCCGGAGCATTGTATTACGAAGCTCTTTCCAAAGCCAAAGGAACCCGCTTAAATCGCTGTTTCTGGCAAGCTCTGGTAGTAGCACTGATCGCTATTTCAGCAAATTTGATTTCAGGATCTGTAGTCCAGGTTCCTGATTTCAAAACAACGATTCTCTTGGTTGCCTTCGCTCTAACAGGTGGCTTCCTGTATTTTATCGCCAACATCGAAGCTATCGACAACCTGCCGACTGAAGTCGCAAGTGTTCTTGCTCAAGGAGAAACACCGGCCATAATCATCATGGCTGGCGTACTTCTCGGAGAGAAGCTCAACTTCTCTCAGTGGTTCGGGGTCGCAATCGCTCTCTTTGGTGCAGGGTATCTATCTCTCTGGATTTCTAACCAGAAAAAGGTCTCGTGATACACGTCACGGGACCTGCTTTATTATTCGCAATAAATTTTATTTTATTACTTTCGCAATCTTCTCCACCACACCTTTATCAAAGGGACTTGGGATTATTTTTTCGGGAGTTGGTTTTTTGATAGCGGAGGCAAGAGCGAGAGCGGCCTTTGTAAACATTTTGTTGTTAAATTGTTTTATTTTGTTATCAAGCGCACCGCGGAAAATGCCCGGGAAGGCAAGAGCATTGTTGACCTGATTTGGATAGTCGGAGCGACCAGTCGCCACAATATATGCACCCGCTTTTTTAGCTTCTTCAGGCATTATTTCAGGCTCAGGATTTGCTAAAGCAAAAATAATTGGTTTTGCATTCATACTTCTCACCATTTCACTCGTCACTAGTTTTGCTTTACTTACACCAATAAAAATATCTGCCCCCACCATTGTCTCTACTAAGCCTCCTTTTATTTTTTCCTTATTAGTTTTTTTAGCAAACAATTTCTTTTCCTCATTTAAATCATCCCTGCCCTCATAAATTGTACCTTTACTGTCTAAAAGAATTAAATTTTGAAAACCATATTCTAAAAGTAGTTCAGCAATTGCAAGGCCTGCCGAGCCAGCACCATTTATAACAACTTTAACTTGCCTAACTTTATCTAGATACGATATTTTTTTATCCCCCCTCTCCTTTTGGGAGCGGGCTGGGGGTGGGGTTTGTCTTATTTTCAAAGCATTTATAAGTCCCGCGAGCACCACTACTGCAGTCCCATGCTGATCATCATGCATTACAGGTATTGGAAGCTCCTCTCGAAGACATTTTTCAATATTAAAACAACGTGGAGCCGAAATATCCTCCAAATTTATAGCTCCAAACATTGGTGAAATGGCTTTCACAACATTCACTATTTCATTCTCATCTTGAGTATTGAGGCAAAGTGGAAACGCATCAATGTCTGCAAATTTTTTAAACAAAGCAGCTTTGCCTTCCATAACTGGTATAGCCGCATGGGCACCCAAATTTCCCAAACCTAATATAGCTGAACCATCTGATATCACCGCTACAGCATTAGACTTTATTGTGTAGGTAAAAACTGATTTCGGGTTTCTTGCAATTTCTCTTGACACTTCTGCTACACCAGGAGAGTAAGCCAAAGAAAGATCAGATTTATTTTTTATTGGGACTTTGAGAGAAAGTGCAATTTTACCAGCACTTTTTTTATGCATTAAAAGTGATTTTTTATATACATCATTAGACATTCATTCATAATACTATATCGATAATAGACAACAAGTAATAAAACCGAAACGGCTGGAGTGTAATGCACAACCAGCCGTTTATTTCTTTTCAACAATCGTTTCCCCTTTTCTCTGGAGCCTTCCAGAGAACAACAGCCCCAATAAAAATCAGTAGGGGCCACATGACAATTGTCGTAAGAACCCGGAGTGCTTTTTGCGACACTCCCTCCAGCTCTTGCCGCATACCCGTACAGAAGAGCATAAAAAACTCCACAACAATCCAGACCATATCCTTACCCCCTATAAAAGATTACCACACCATGAAAAAATAATTAAGTTATTGAGTTGGAAATGTCGTAATCCCCAACCTGTGTCCTTTTTATGTAAAACGCCGTAGCACATGAGGAAAGTGTTTTCCCCATATCATTTACAATGCTTCGTATATAAGTACCGGAAGACACTTTTGCAACAAAATTAGCAACGAAAAAATTATCATTAAGCCTATTTTCAAGTGCTCGTTTCCATAAGTTTAATATTTCCTCCTGTCTAAAATTTCCATTTACCTTATTTATATCAATATTTATGCGACTCAAAAGTTCTTTGCCCCTAAGTGTATCTAACCCGTCAAATTTAATATCATAAATATCGATTTGTTTTATTGGTGACTCAACTTCAGGGTGATCAATCATGAAGGAAGAATATTTTGGAAATTTTTGATCTCTCCTCCCTTTATAAATTTGAGCAATTTTTACCAAATCAATTTCGCTCACACTCTCCACTTTCTCCTCTTCTGTAATTTTTCCTAAAAGATCATACGAGTCAGTAGAAAAACCTATAAGTACACCGAACTCATAAGTCTTGTCTAGCCCTAAATAGTTTTCTCTTTGTTTTATATCTTCACCACTTGCTACCAACAAAACCCCCTCAGCCATAGGGTCTAGCCTACCCAAATAAGTCATTTTTTCATCCTTTAATTCTGGTTTCGACATCCTATACTTCTCAAGGCATTCCAATGGTGTATCTCCCCGCTTTTTATATAGGTTGTGAATCATTTTGGCTTTTCTTTTAAATCTTCAAACTCTTTTTCAGATACTTTCCAGTATAGGAATTTTTGTTGTTTGCAACTTCTTCAGGAGTGCCTTTAGCTACAACCTTCCCTCCCCCAACACCTCCTTCTGGACCAATATCAATAACATAGTCAGCACTTTTTATAACATCCATATTGTGTTCAATCACAAGAACAGTATTACCTTTATCAATCAAACGTTGCAATATTTCTATCAATCTTTTTACATCATCATAATGTAAGCCGATAGTTGGCTCATCTAAGATATAGATTGTTTTTTGAATATGAGGACGATAAAGCTCACTTGAAATTTTTACTCTTTGGGCTTCCCCACCGGAAAGAGTGGTGGCTGATTGGCCAAGCTCCAAATAACCCAAACCAACATCATTCAAAGTTTTTATTCTGTCATGAATTGCAGGGATATCTTCAAAAAAAGTAAGAGCCTCCTCAACAGTCATTTTTAGAATTTCGTAAATATTTTTCTTTTTATATTTCACATCTAAAGTTTCTTTCATAAACCTTTTCCCTCCACAAACATCACAGGGTACATAGACGGTTGGAAGGAAGTGCATCTCAACAGCTATTTCACCATTACCTTCACAAGTTTCGCATCTACCTCCTGGCCTGTTAAATGAAAATCTACCTGGTCCCCACCCTCGCACCCGAGCCTCTGAAGTCTCAGCAAACAATTCTCTTACAAATCCCCACGCTCCGGTATATGTAGCAGGATTTGACCTCGGCGTACGCCCGATTGGTGACTGATCAATTAGAATACTCCTGCCTAAATATTCTGTACCAGAAAAAGACGAGCAATTAAAAATTTGTGCTGAACGATACTTTCTTTCAAACCTACCTTGAAGGTTTTTATATAATATTTCGTACACCAAAGAAGATTTACCACTTCCTGAAACACCTGTCACACAAACAAACCTGCCAAGAGGGATATCTACATCCATATTTTTTATATTGAAAACATTACCCCCCCGGATTTTAATGCTTCCTTTATCTTGTGTTCGCCTCTCATCTGGAATATCAATAAAATTTTCGCCTCGCAAATATGCAAGGGTACTGGAACCAGATTCATTTTTCTTCGCACTTAACAAATCATCTAAATAACCTGATGCCACCACATTGCCACCATGTACTCCAGCACCCGGACCAATATCAACAATATAATCAGAGGCGAAAATAGTTTCCTCATCATGCTCAACAACCAAAATTGTATTACCTAGATCTCTAAGTTCGACTAGTGTTTTTATAAGTCTATCGTTGTCTCTTGAGTGCAGGCCAATAGTTGGCTCATCTAACACATAAAGAGCGCCCACAAGCCCACTTCCCAATTGAGATGCAAGCCTTATACGCTGCGCTTCTCCTCCTGAAAGGGTATGTGCCCTCCGATTTAAGGAAAGATATTCAATACCTACATTTAGCATAAACCTGAGCCTTGACTCAATTTCTCGAATAACAACTTTCGAAATGTTTTTTTCACGCTCAGTCAATTTTGCCTCATCCAAAAAAGTAAATGCCTTTTCGATAGACATATCCACAAACTGAACTACGTTGATTCCACCAATTAAAACATGAAGAGCTTCCGGTCGAAGCCTTGCACCATTACATACTGGGCATGGCTCATCACCAAAAAGATGTTTGGTACCCAAACCGTTACATTCTGGACATGCTCCGTATGGTGAGTTGAACGAAAACAGCCTTGGCTCAATTTCGGGATACGAGTAGCCATCGTTTGGACATGAAAATTTTGAAGACATTATAGTGGCCTCTCTGTTTTCATCTACAGCTTTGCCACCATGATTTTCCAAATCCATATCGCGGAAGGAAATTTCTACCAAGCCTTCTGCTTCATTCAGTGCCTGTTCAAGAGACTCCGCAAGCCTTTCTTCTGCATCCTTTTTATTGTTCTTAAAATCATCAATATTTATTGAATCAACCAAAACAGAGATGTCATGGCGCTTTGTTTTTGAAAGTTCAATGCGCTCGCGCAAAGACTGACGCTTTCCATCAATTATTGCCTCCGTATAACCTTTACCTAACATGTCATAAAGTAGTTGGTAGTACTCACCTTTCCTTCCACGCACTACAGGAGCAAACAGCTCCAAATATTTTGGGAATACAATTTTGTTTGCTTTCTCATCTTCAGTTGAGTTATTGTTTTTATTTTTTTCCCGAAGCGATTTGTCGAATTTTTTGCTAGGCCCAACGAGGGAAATATTTTTTTCTTCAGCCCTTACTTTTTCCAAAATAAAATTTTTGATTTCGTCGTTTGAAAGGCGTTTAATCTCATTCCCGCATACCAGACAATGAGGTCTACCTATGCGTGCGTATAAAACTCTCAAATAATCATAAATTTCTGTAATTGTGGCTACAGTTGAGCGCGGGTTGTTTGAACGCGATTTTTGGTCGATAGAGATAGCAGGAGAAAGACCAGCGATTTCATCGACATCCGGTTTTTGCATTTGTCGGAGGAATTGCCGAGCGTAAGATGAGAGGGATTCTACATAGCGGCGCTGACCTTCAGCAAAAATAGTATCAAAAGCAAGCGACGATTTACCGCTTCCAGAAAGTCCCGTGAAAACAACCATTTTGTTTCGGGGCATTTCAACCGTTATATTTTTAAGGTTGTGTGTTCTTGCGCCTTTTACTATTAGTTTTTCACCGACTATTTTGTTTTCCTCTTTTTTTGCCATATTTTATATACACATCTAGCCCCGTGGGTTGCTCCATGGGGTTAGTTATGTGCAAAATATTGTACCAATTCCCCCCAACAAAAACAATGGGTAGCCACATTGTCAACTAAGACGAGGATACTCTTTCGAGCTCTTTTATTTCATCGCGCAGAATAGCGGCTGATTCAAAGTCTAATATTTTAACAGCCGCATTCATTTGCTTTTCCTTAGTACGGATCATTTTTTTAATATTTGCTCGCCCTGAAATGGTTGAAGGATCCTTCCCTTTTAAGTCAATGCCAATTAGGGTACTTACCACTTTGTTATGTTCTTTTTGAAGTTGTTCTGTGATGTCTTTAATTTCCTTCTTTATAGTCTGAGGAGTGATACCATGCTTTTTATTGTATTCAATTTGAATACTTCTCCTACGATTAGTTTCGTTAATCGCGCGCTCCATAGATCCTGTAAGATGGTCAGCATACAAAATGACTCTACCGTTTACATTTCTCGCTGCGCGACCAATAGTTTGAATAAGGGAAGTTTCGCTACGCAAAAAACCTTCTTTATCAGCATCTAAAATACCTATAAAAGATACTTCTGGGAGGTCCAAACCTTCTCTAAGTAAGTTAACACCCACGAGCACATCAAACTCCCCTTTTCTGAACCTAGTCAATATTTCAATTCTTTCGATAGTCTTTATGTCACTATGCAAATACTCTGCCTTAATCTTTTTTTCCTTCAAATACTCTGAAAGATCTTCCGCCATTTTTTTAGTCAGAGTGGTCGCTATTACTCTGCCACCTTTTTTAACATCTTTTTCAGTCTCGGTAATAAAATCTTTCACCTGCCCAGGATATATTTGCTTTATATCCCCCCTCTCTGAAATAGGTCGCACGAAAACCTCTGGATCAAGAAGTCCTGTAGGACGTATTACCTGCTCCACCACTTGTGTAGATTTTTCGATTTCATGCTTACCTGGAGTAGCTGATGTATAAATTATTTGTCCCACTCTCTTAAAAAACTCTTCTGATTTTAATGGGCGATTATCCTTTGCAGAAGGCAACCTAAAACCATGCTCGATCAATGTTTTTTTCCTAGCTTCATCTCCTGCAAACATGCCCCCAATTTGCGGCACTGTCACATGAGATTCATCAATAACAGTAAGAAAATCAGGCTCACCTTTTTCATTTTTTGGAAAGTATGAAAGTAGAGAGTTTGGTGGTTCCCCTGGAAGTCTGCCATCAAAATGGCGTGAATAGTTTTCAATTCCGTTGCAATAACCCACCTCTCTTATCATAGCCAAGTCATAACTGGTACGACGCTTGATACGATCAGCTTCCAAAATTTTTCCCTCTTTTTCAAATTTCTTGATCTGCTCATCTAACTCCATTTTTATTGTTTTGAGCGCACGTTTTATATCATCTTCTGCAGTTATAAAATGTTTTGCTGGAAATAAAAAGAACGCGTTTGGAGTATCTATAATTTGTCTGGTGATAGCATCTATTTTTTGTATTTCACCAATTTCACCCCCCGATATTAAAATTTTGAAAATTTCCTTACCTGATACAGGCATTATTTCAACAGAATTTCCGATTGCGCGAAATGTTCCAGATGAAAGATCAGCATTTGTCCTTTCATAGTGTATTGTTATCAGATTGCGAAGAAATTCGTTTCTAGAAATTTTATTACCTTTCTCTATCTTCATATTTACCTTTTCGTATTCTTCGGGACTTCCCAAACCGTAAATGCAGGAAACAGAGGCAACAATAATAACGTCCTTCCTAGTAAGTAACGCTTCAGTTGAAGCATGCCTCAATCTTTCAATTTCCTCATTTATCATTGCCTCTTTTTCAATATAAGTATCTGTAACGGGCATGTAAGCTTCTGGTTGGTAGAAGTCGTAGTAGGAAACAAAATAATGTACTGCGTTATTAGGGAAAAAGTCCCTATATTCTTGGGCAAGCTGAGCTGCCAAGGTTTTGTTGTGAGCTATAACAAGGGTTGGTTTGCTAATTTCCTGTATTACATTTGCAATAGTAAAAGTCTTTCCACTACCTGTAACTCCAAGCAGTGTTTGGTGCTCCATACCCCCTTTGACTCCCTTAACAAGACCCTCAATAGCCTTAGGCTGGTCTCCCGCTGGGGAAAATTTGCTTTTTAAATCAAACTTTTGCATTTAAGTTGACTATTATAACAAAAAAGGTCATTATGTGCCACTTTATTTGTAATTTTGCAGAAAATTATCTTTAAAATCTAAGAAATTATTATTTAATATAGACTCCCTGACTTTACTCATTAAATTATTTAAAAAGTATATGTTGTGTATAGAGGCAAGGGTTGAAGCAAGCATTTCTTTTGCTCTAAAAAGGTGTGAGAGGTATGCAGTAGTATAATTTTTACAGGTATAACATTCGCAACCTTCCTCAATTTTTGACATTTGATTTTTAAACTTTGAGTTTAATATGTTTATTTTCCCGTATTTTGTATAAAGGGAACCATTGCGAGCAATACGAGTAGCTGCAACGCAGTCAAAAGTATCACACCCATTTTCAACACCTAGCACCATATCAATTGGCTCCCCCACTCCCAAAAGATGCCGAGGCTTGCCTTCAGGCAAAATTTCGTTCACCCACTTCACCGCATTTGCCATATCTTCTTTTACAAAGGAGCCCCCGATACCGAACCCGTCAAAATCCATAGTGCCAATAAATTTGGCACTCTCTGCCCTCAAATCCTCATACCTCCCACCCTGAATAATACCGAATAGAGATTGCCGAAATGGAGAAAAGTCCTCCAAAGAAAGTCTGGTTGAGCCTGAAAGAGCGACCCGAGGACTTTTTGAGGAGGAGCTTTTCTCCATTTCGGTACTAATATTATCGTGTTCCACCAAACACCTCTCCGCCCATCGATGTGTACGATGCATTGCTTCAGTTAAATATTCTTTAGAAGCATGTGGCGAAGTGCACTCATCAAATGCAAATATTATGTCCGCTCCGATATCGTGTTGAATCTGAATAGACTTTTCTGGAGAAAAGAAGTGAGTACTGCCATCGATAATAGATTTAAATTCTACTCCATCTTCCGTTATCTTTGCCTTCTTTTCACGATTTGCATCATATGCCTCCTCAATCTCTTCTTTGGTAGGCGCATCAGATGTTATAAATTTATTTAGATTATTTCCGTAGGCTACACCTAAAGAGAAAGCTTGAAAGCCGCCAGAGTCAGTCATGGTAGGGCCATCCCAATTCATGTATTTATGAAGACCTCCAGCTGTTTTTATATTTTTTTCTCCAGGTTCCAAATAAAGATGGTAAGTATTGGCAAGCACCACCTGAGAGCCAGTTTCTTTAACTTGCTCCGGCGTTAGAGATTTAACAGTACCTTTAGTACCTACAGTAACAAAGGCAGGAGTTAAAATATCACCGTGGTCAGTGCTTAAAACCCCTACCCTTCCTAAACCATTTTTATTTTTTCCTTCAATCTTAAAATTCATACAACCTCATTGATCAAGTCAAAGCGAGATGAGGTTATTGCAATTGAGCTGATGATGATGGTGCGTCTTGTACATCCACTAACTCAACAGTAAACACAAGAGTAGAGTTTGGTGGAATTGGACCTGCTCCATTTTCACCATAACCAAGCTCAGGAGGAATAGTGATTGTCCTTATACCTCCAACTTTCATACCTGCAAATCCCTGTTCCCAACCCTGAATAACTTGCCCCGCTCCTAATACAAATTGGAATGGCTGACCAAAATCCTTAGAGTTTTGTATTACAGTACCATCCTGGAGAGAGAGTATGTAATGCACAGAAAGCAAATCACCTGATTTTGCTTCTCTACCATTACCTTTTGTAAGGTCATTTATCATGATTCCACCGTTATTAGAAGTTCCTTCTACAACTGCAGCAACGTCATTATTATTCGACATATTTGTGAATATATTCATGATACTACCCCCGAAAAAAGCATAGGCCACAAATACTATTGCTAATGATGCCGCAACCCACTCATTTTTTGAAAGCTTTCTCATTAAATTAAAAATACTTATAAGTTTTGCTTATATTATCATATTGGATTATTATTGAAAATGATTAAAACATCATACAAAACAAATGAATCCACCTACAGAAAATCTTACAAAAAAACCTCTCACACTCCAAGAAATGACTGAAGCGGCTCACAAAAGAGTACAAATTGCTGCAGCCGAACTTGAAAATGGTTTTGAATTTTTAAAAAACTACCCAAGATCAGTTACTTTTTTTGGTTCTGCAAGGATGCAAGATTCACACCCGTACTACGAAAAAGCAAGACGTATCGCACATAAAATAGTTGAAGAATTACATTACTCTATTATCACGGGTGGTGGACCAGGTATTATGCAAGCCGCAAATCGCGGAGCATACGAGGCTGGTGGCAACTCAATAGGTATTACTATCAGCTTACCCAGCGAACAGGTAGCAAATGAATATTTAACAGACCAGATGGATTTTCATTATTTTTTTACTAGAAAGGTATGTCTGTCGTTTTCTGCAGAAGCTTATCTTTTCTTTCCCGGTGGGTTTGGTACATTAGACGAATTTTTAGAGATTTTAACATTGGTTCAAACACGTAAAATACCAAAAGCCCCAATAATTTTAGTTGGAGAGGAATATTGGAATGGTTTATATGAATTTTTTAAGGATAAACTCCAGGAAAGTATGTTTGTCGATAAAGAAGACACAAATCTATTTCATATAACTGATGATGAATCCAAAATACTTGAAATCGTGAGAAATGCTCCTGTGCGAATTGGTGTTGAGTACAATCACAAAGAAACCCAGAGTAATAAAATTGGTATTTCAGCTAGACCACTCAGTGAACTTTCAAATAAACATTGCGTACCATGCGAGGGTGGCACCCTTCCACTTTCTCGTGACCAATCAGAAACTTTGCTTAAAAAAGTTAGTGACTGGGTTCTTAAAGAAGACAAGGAAATAAGTAAAACTTACGAGTTTGAAAGTTTTGCAACTGCTATGAAGTTTATTGGTGATATAGGTATATTATCCGAAAGTGAAGGACATCATCCCAACATAAAGCTACATGATTATAAAAAGGTTGATATAGAAATATCAACTCATGCCATAAACGGACTTTCAGAAAATGATTTTATACTTGCTTCCAAAATCGACGATTTATTTCGAAGTAAACAGTATTAAAAAGGAAGCTGGGCAACATTTATGCCCAGCTTTCGGAGTTTTAGCGTCGCGCTTGTAAGACCAAGCTTCTTCCGCAAAAAACAACGGAGGTGATGCTTGGCGCAAACTAACGCCTGCTTTTCGTGAGTAGCGAGATCAGCCAAAAGCCTCAACGAGCCATCCGGCCCGATGGGATATATCTTTATAAACTCGCCATCACCAACTCTGACTTCCAAACAGAGTTGTCCCGAATAAAGCACTTTGATGCAGTTTACTCCGTGTGAGTTGGAAAGGATCTCAAAATCAAAACCTCCAACACCCTGAACCATCTCACTCATCGCGAGATATATGTTCATTCTGACCTCCACAATATCGTAAGTCATAGAGCTCCCTTAATAAATATTACAATAAAGTAGATAATTTGAATACAAGAAATAATTAATATTTTATTCGATCCGTTTGACGATTCTTTTTTATCATGTTATTTTCAAACAGCCCTAAGGTTAACTTCGGGCCCCTCTTCGGAGGGAATGTACATTGGAGGTAGCACGTGATCAAAAGAATTTTCATGACATGCATTATGCTTGTCATGTTCGCTTCAAGTTCATTGGCCTCGATGATTCCTGGCGCCAATGACACCATCATCGTGGGGGTGAGCGACACAAGCTCCGACCTTGGTCGGCAGGACATCGTATTTTCTGTCCGTTCTGTCGACAACAGTCTTTCGGTACAAAACATCGGATCCATTGGCGGGTGGAGCCAAATGGTGTCGCCCACCGAGAGCGGCACACCGTTCTGGGACCAGCAGTCATCTGATGGTTCGGGGCTGAACATCGGCCACTGCGTAGTCCGCAGCGGTGGATTCGCGGGCAACGCGAACTGCCCCGGCTACTCGATTCCGCTCACTCGATACTGGGGGGTCGGCGTTGGCTCAGACGACGACTTTGGATTTACATCAAGGTCAGGCATCATCGTTGAGATGATGACTTCCTTAGCTGCTATCCCAGGCGATCTGTATTGGTACAACCTGGGAAATCCACAGATCATTGCGGGCTACTACTACCTTTTCGGTAGTAGTTCGGCACCCGGCACAACAGTGCTATTTGAGCCGGACGGCGACATAGGGTTTGCATTCGTCCCTCAAGGAGGTGCACCAATATATACAGAAGTTAACGGTTTGAACTGGGCGCTGCTTCAAGGCTCAACAGCCCCGGTACCTGAGCCGGCAGGTGTGAAGTTGGTGTTGGCCGGGCTTCTCCTACTTGTCCCCCGCTTCTTTAACCGCAGTCGGCAGTAAATCTGCTTCGCGTATTTGGACCACGTCCCCCGACGTGGTCCCTTTTTTATGCACTTATCCACAATTTTACTTGCATATATTTTATTGTGTGCTATAATATTAAATAGAATGACCTTATTAGACAATGCAAGGTTAACGGGAGATCACAAAACTCTGTCAGAGTTAGGAAGGAGGGGTGCTCAAAGTCGAG
>CAYVXT010000019.1:0-1579 GCA_964455485.1 uncultured Candidatus Saccharibacteria bacterium | reverse complement strand
CTTACAGTAATCGTTCTTGCCTGCTTTGAATCTGGATGAATGTGACGAAGTCCATCTTTATACAAATGTGCCGGGATAGTATTACTTGGCTTATTCCACTTCAACACATGGTATTTGTGAATATTTGACTGTTTACCTGTTTTTTCAAAATATAACTGTTTGAGCGAATCAATTGAAGAATACTTGTTCATATTAGTTTCAATATCATGAGCAAGCAATTTAAATATTTCAATATCTCTTTGATTATGCATTCGTGGTTCATGATTTACAACAGTTTTTCCATTATACGAATGCGAAAGCCGTCTATTCCCCGATTTTATAGATTTTTTTAGAGGGAATAACTTTGGTAAATCAAAAATAGCATCTTTTACAGTGAATGTTTTTTTTGATCTATATTTCGTCAAAATATGCTCATAAAAATCCTGAATTGCATCATGGGGGGATGTTTTGATTTGTTTTTTATTTACTCCAAGGATAATCAAACGTTTTCTTGACTGAGGAACCCCATATTGAGTAGTATCTATCAAAGCGTCAGTTCTAAGATCTTTCGTTATTGCATATCCAATTTTTTTGAAGGCATGTGTTATTCTATTTACAATAGAAACACCTCCCGGTGTGGCACTTAACATACCTGGCACATTTTCAAAAATAACTGCCTTAGGTTTAAACTCTTGAACAACGTGAAGATAACTTTCAAAAAGAAAGTTCCTGTAGTCGTCATTCATTCCATTTTCATCCCGGATCCTTCCCGCAAGAGAGTAAGCTTGACAAGGTGGTCCCCCGATTAGAACATCAATTCCAGTGCCTCCTTTAACTATTTCCTTCAGGCCTGGACTTGAACCATAAATTGGGTCATTTGACCAACCCTCGATAAGTTCTTCAGTCCTTTGAATATCAAAATGTAAAACAATTT
This sequence comes from uncultured Candidatus Saccharibacteria bacterium, assembly GCA_964455485.1. Lineage (GTDB taxonomy): Bacteria > Patescibacteriota > Minisyncoccia > Phycocordibacterales > WO2-35-19 > CAYVXT01. The sequence goes on along the minus strand of CAYVXT010000019.1, from coordinate 666 downwards.
CGTTAGCATTATGATAATTCCATTTCTCTTGTAATCGTTTGACAAGCGTTTCCCTGGGTTTTTTTTCCCATTCTACACATGCTAACGTCTGATATAGCCCTGTTTGATCAAACCCATCAGAGAGCCCACCGCAACCGGCAAACAGATCTATTAAATTATTTTTTTTATTCACTTTTTTTTCTTCAAATACTTGAGGAGTTGTTTTGCAATATGGAACCCTAACAAAGGGGGCACTGCATTTCCAACTTGCTTATTTTGTTGTGTCCTGTTCCCCATAAATACAAACCGATCAGGAAAGGATTGCAATCGTGCATTTTCTCTTACTGTGGGAATTCGATGATATTTGTAATGAAAATGGTTGCGATGTCCTGTATCGATAGTTTTTGATGGTTTATTGCCATGATAGCGAGTCCAAGCTTCATTAAATATTCTACTGTCCCCTACTCCTTTTGGTAGATCCTTATGGTTACCACCTTCTGGGACTTGCGAGATAACATTAATGACATGTTCTGTATGTTTTGTGGCAACGTGATTATGCAATAACTTACTTTTAGTCCTCATTCTTTTTTGATAATCATTTAATGCAGGCTTTTCGTATACATCAGTTTCTTTGCCATATTCGTTTACTCTAGTTGGCAAGTCAGAAATTGCTATCGATGTAGTATT
>CAYVXT010000018.1:0-12024 GCA_964455485.1 uncultured Candidatus Saccharibacteria bacterium | reverse complement strand
TTTCGTAAGGGTGTAGAGAGGGACCGAAACAACACCCTCCTTTCTTGCAGTATCTATATTTATGTTTGCTGTGAGACCCTTTTTTACCCTAGGGTCAAGAGTATCCAGCTCGACTCTGATTTTATAATTTACAACACCATCTATGATCACATCACCGGGTTCTATAAATGCAACTCTCCCAGAAAAAGTTTCTCCAGGAAAAGCATCAAAGCTAACTTGAGCAGGGTTACCTACAGTGATTTTACCAATATTTATTTCTGATATATTTGCCTCTACATAAATTTCATCTTGACTACTCACAGATACTAAAGAGGTGCCCGCAGATACGGTCAAACCAACTTTTGCGTCTTGAGTCGTAACAACTCCTGAAAACGGAGCCACTATAGCAGTTTTCCCTAAAGTTGATTGCAATGACTCAAGTGAGGCTCGGGCCTGATCAACTTTTGCTTTTTGTGCCAAAATACTTTCAAACTGTCCATCCTCCGATATCACTGGCGCAGCATTTAGTTTATCCTTAGCAGCAACCAAATCTGAAATCGCATTAGAAACTTCGGACCTTGCTGATGCAGCAGTAGTTTTGTAAGTAGTGACAGTGCCCTCGTAAGCAAATTCTGCTGGAGTGAAAGCATTTATTGCTTTTGCCACATCATCTAAAAAATCAGCGACTTTATTCATATCAGCGATAAGAGCTGTTGCTTCTGATTGTGCATTTGAATCTGTGACAGAAGCAATTCGAGTCTTCCATTTGTTTAATATAATTTCTACTTCCCTTCTTTGATTATTAAGATCAATTGCGGCGTCAGAAGAAACCTCAAAATAATGAACAAAATTTCCATCAGAAAACTTTACTTCAAACTGAGGATTGTTTGGAATATTTTTGAAAAACTGATCTGCTTTGTTTCTTACTGCATTATCAACCGCAATAAAACCCTCTCTGATTGAGGTATCTAAATTTTTGTTTGCGTCACTATAAGATCGGGGAGCTGTGCTTTCAATCTCTCGGAGCCGGCTTTGCTCTTCGGCCAAAAGTGCTCTCGCTTTTTCAACATCAGAACTTATTTCCCCAGATTCCAAAGAAGCAATAATTTGTCCTGCTGAAACATTGTCTCCAACATTAGCGTACACAGCGCCCACCCTACCAGATCTGTCAAAACCAAGATCCACTTCCATATTTGGGACCATTTTACCAGTAGCAGCAACCTGTTGGACCACTTCTTTGCGCACTACTGTAAAAGTTTGCTTGTCATTACCGTTGTTAAAGACTGAATATCCAATAACTACAACCACTACAACGAGGACAGCGTAAATAATAAATTTTTTAGTTAAAAATCTAGACATAAGCTTCATTATAACAGATTTATAATTTTATGACTTCTTTTGGATCGCCATCGGCCAACACTTTACCATCTCCTATTTTCACCGCACGTTTAGTTAAAACTGCATACTCTGGCTCATGAGTAACCATAATTATAGTTTGACCCCCAGCATTAAGTTCTAAGAAAGTCTTCATTACTGTATCAGCTGTTTCTGAGTCCAAGTTTGCAGTAGGTTCGTCCGCAAAAATAATTTTAGGGTCATGAGCTATAGCACGAGCAATAGACACTCTTTGCTGTTCCCCACCTGATAATTGATTTGGTAAATTTCCTAGACGATTACCTAGTCCGATTTTATTTAACGCAGCTTCTGCTTTAGCATATGCGATTTTATTCTCAAAACCTTGCATCAAAAGTGGTATTACAGTATTTTCAATTGCCGTAAGTTCGGGTACTAGCGCATAATCTTGAAAAACGTAACCTAGTTCCTTCAATCGAAAAGCTGTTCTCGCGTCATGATCAAGCTGCGCCACATCTACCCCATTTATAATAATCTCTCCTGAATTTGGGTGATCCAAAAGCCCAAGTTGGTAAAGCAGAGTAGACTTGCCAGATCCAGACCTACCAGTTATAGAAAAAAATTCTCCTTGATTTATTGAGAATGACATACCATTTAAAACCACAAGCTCGCTATCGCCAGATTTAAATGATTTAACTAAATTTTTTACTTCGATTATCTTACTCATTTTGTTTGAAATTTATTCTATCTACCTAAGATAGAATCAAGCGTATTTCTCTTCACTACTATCCTAGCTGGGATAAAACCTGCAACTACAGTTGCTAGTACAAGTGAAAATACTCGGGTCATTGTGGCCCCCACTTCTGCAACCAAAATTCCATCACTAAACGGGAATTTTATAGGATGTGCAGCTATAAATGGCACAAGAAAGCCATACAGTATAACAAGGCCAATCCCTATGCCTAAAATAGCATAAAACATTGATTGAAAAATATAAGCAACCTCAAGCGCACGCGAACTTATTCCAATTCCTTTCAAAATACCTATAAATTTTTTACGGGTAATTGCATTCACAAAAATGACTATGAAAATAGTAATTGATGCGACCACAAGACCAATTGAGCCAACCACATTGCCTAGCACAGCAAAAGTATTTTTTATATCTATTACAAATTTTGGCAATGCATCTTCGGCTGTTTGAACTCTAGCTGTCTCCCCTACTCCAGATTTTAAAAGTGCATCTTTTACAATAACAGGATCCGCGCCAGGTATTATTTTGATAGCAACCTCATCAATATTGTAATCAGTACGCCCTATCATATTTCGCAAAACAGTATCTAGCACATATGCTCGAAAATCTACCTCATCTGCCTTGCTTTGTATAACACCTTTTACAGTAAATTCTTTGGTGTTGCCGTTGACTGTTATACGCACCTTTGTTCCAGGCTCCACATTTTCCAAAAAACTAAAACTTGCAGAATCTACTGGTACATACTTTTTTAGCAAGCTTGAACCCAAGACCACATACTCAGCGTCATTACTTGTAAGGAATTCGCCTTCAACAATCTTGCTAGATATATTTGTAGTTTCATTTTCAGCATCAGGATTTATACCTGCGATCACGCCACCAGCACTATTTGGAGAATCAGTTAGTTTAATACGGCTTTTGTATCCCGCCTCTATTGTGCCTGACTCTAAATACCTTGGGGAGAAGGATTGAACCCACGGCAAAGCGTCTATAGTCTTTAGTATCGAGGGACTATTTTCAATATAATTCTTCTTAGGCAACTTCGAAACAAAAACCTCCCCAGTTGAATAATTTCGATAAACCTGAATCGAACCCTCTATGAGCCCGACAAGCACGCCACGTACAACCACCAAGTTTAAAAATGTCAGCGTCATTACAAATATGATTAAAGCAGTTGTTGCCTTATTTGACCTCCTTATTTGCCTATACGCAAGAAAAAATCCCAGTTTTATTGAGATTATAAAATCATTGAATTTTTGCTTCTGTTTTTCCATTTACTTCATCATACCACAATGACCCGGTCAGTGCTTATGAAGATGAGTAGAGTGATCTAGGCTATGTTCTTCCTTCTCTAAAACATTATTTTCAACTGCCGCATGGTCACTTTTTAACATTCGTACTGCCACTAAGGTTGTAACAGGCACAGCTAAAATAAGACCTATTGAACCAATAATAATACGCACAATTTCAGTCGCAAATATTTCCCGATTTAAAGTTATAAATGGATGCTCAGTAGATGTTTGAAAAAACAACAAAAGAAGCGGGAGTGACGCACCAACATATGCGATGGCCAAAGTATCAACTAATGCACCAATATGCTCTCTACCTATTCGTATTGCACGTTCATATATTTTATAAGGAGAAACATGTGGAGCAATCTTCCACAGCTCTTCAACTGATATCGCCTGAGAAATAGCTGCGTCATACAAAACCCCTAAGAGACCTATCATAATACTTCCAAACAATAGCCCTAGCATATCGATACTTCCACGTGAATTAAAAACCAAATAAGTCGCTTCTTCTGATTCATACCCTGAAAGAGAAGTAAGGTGAACAGAAAAATAAGCAAACAATCCGGTGATAACTACAGTGAGCATCATCCCCACCACCGCTGCTGAAGTTACCTTATTGAATCCATGGGTTATATATGAACCTAAAACAATAATTACTGATGAGACAAAAATGGTAAGCGGAATTGGGGGGTATCCTGCAAGTATTCCAGGAATCAGTGCAAATATAATCAGAAGCACACTTCCACCCAAACTAATCAAACCCCTAAAACCTTGAGACCTCCCAAAATATAGAGTAATAGCTATAAACACTATCAGCAACACAAAAATACCCGGTAATCTATATTTTTCTTGAACTGAGAAATAATTTTGACCACTATCCCAATCGATAGTATGCAATACATAAAATTTTTCTCCTTCTTTTAGATTCAAATAATCATTGTTGATTTCTACAACTTCTCCCTTAAGCCAACCCTCCAGTAATTCTACTTTTATAGTTTGATGCAAAGCTTTTGTGTCGGTTCCTGGAATATTTTTCTCCTCCTGAGAAATAATTGACACCACCTTACCGAGCACAGTTTCAAACTTGTCTTGCATAATTTCAGCAGAAAATACTCGATAAAAAGGCGATAAAGAAACAATCACAAACACAAACACAAAAGCTATAAACCTCTTCATAAAAAATATTTTATCATGAATATCACTACTTTAGGCCCTTACAATTTGAGGCGGGAGTATATCCTTTTGCTCGAGCTTCCTCTATAGAATTAAAAGTGATCAGATTCTTTGCTGAAATCTGCTTCGCTCCAGGGCAATTTAAATAATGGTATTTAGTGCCATTTTTTGAACCAACCACCTTTTCACTAGACGACTGTTCTAGTGGTGTTGCTGTAGTTGGGGATTCGTTTGATAAGCCTACTCGGGTCTGATTTTCTGCTGTGCTCGCACCCATCACTTCTCCTTGTGTCCCAGACAGCACCCTTACTGGCATTTTTTGTATTTCGTTTACCGAAATCCTACCTAAACTAAATGAAATAGCTGCTACCAGCACCAATATTGACATAATATAATATTTACTGTATAAAAAGAGTTCTAACCTACCTTTTGGGGCAATCTCATCTTTAAACAAATCGTCTTCTATAGCATATTCCTCATCATTTGCATTTTTATCCATTTTAGTTTATACTTTGACAACTGTAATTATAGCAGTTTTATGTTTACTTTATAACATTCAAACTTTTTAATTTACTTAAATGGCACATAAAAAAGCCGCAGGAACAACAAAAAACGGTAGAGATTCACAACCAAAATACCTTGGTGTAAAGCTTACAGAAGGAAGCACTGCAAAAACAGGCTCTATTCTAATACGTCAGCGAGGATCTAAAATCCTTACAGGTAATGGTACTCGCATGGGCAATGACTACACAATCTTTGCAATGAAAAACGGTAAAGTTAAAATGACCACAAAACGGAAGGTACATTTCGACGGTAAAATAATGGTCAAGAAAGTTGCGAACGTAATCTAATCAAAAAAACCGTCCTGAGCTTGTCGAAGGACGGTTTTTTTGATTATAGAGTTTCTACTAGTAGAGTGAATTCCCCCTTGTAGTTACCAACATCTACTATTATTTTATGTTCTCCGATTTCTTTTATAGGATTTTCCACTACAAATGAATCTGTACTAAAATCCAATTTTGCTTGCTTTTTTAATGCATCCTGTATTTCCTTTGGATGTACCTGCTCAAAAAGGTGTCCCTTTTCGTTCGCCTTTTTAGATATTGATATTTTGGTGCTTTTAAGTAGCTCAATTTGGCTTTGTAGAAGCTTTTCTTGGACTTCTATTTCAGCTTGCGAAGTAGCTTTTGCAAGTTCAGCTTTTTTGACAGCGTCTGGAGTTGCAAACTCTGCTAACTTTTTTGGTAATAGGAAATTATTTGCATAACCATCAGAAACATTTTTAATTTCATATTTTCTCCCAATGCCTTTTATGTCTTGTTTCAATATTACTTTCATACTCTTTATTTTAATTGATTAACTAAGACCTACCTTATTACTTCTTTATAAGATAATCAACTGCCGCTTGAAGTTGTGGATCCTTACCACCTTTAATATTTTCTTCTGTTAGCTTTACCTCAATATCAGGCTTTAGACCCCCATTAGAAATAGAATTACCATTCGGCGTAAGCCAGTGTGCTACTGTAACCTTCAAAGATGTTTCAGGTGTTATGGATAATAGCTCTTGTACTGAACCCTTCCCAAATGTATTTTCACCAACCAAAATTGCCCTGTCGTGCTCTCTCAGTGCACCCGCTAAAATTTCAGAAGCAGAGGCTGATCCATTGTTTACCAGTATTGCCATTTTTAAATTTTCATTAAATATATCGTAACCCTTGCTCTTATATTCCTCCTTTTCTTGTTTAGAACCAAAATCTTCAGTTACTACCAATTTACCTGATGGCAAAAACCAACTTGCCATATCAAGTGCGGCCTCAAGATAACCTCCAGGATTGTTTCGTAGGTCAATAACAAGTTTGTCACTTCCAGACTCTATAAATTTTCTTAGACTCTGCCTAAAAAGATTTGGTGAGTTTGCTGAAAAATTGTACAGTTCAATTACAAAGACTCCTTCTGGTGTAATTTTAGTGTTTACAGTTGGGATTTCAATTGCGTCTCTTCTAATCTCTTTTGTAAATGGTTCCTCAACACCTTCGCGAACAAAAGTTATTTTAACTACTGTGCCAATTTCACCTCTGATAAGCTTGATTGCTTCATCGGTTGATAAACTTAAAGATGATTTGCCATCTATAGAAACAATTTTGTCTCCTGATTTTACTCCAACCCTGTCAGCAGGAGTATCTTTTAAAGGTGCGATCACAGTGAGTACACCGCCAGATATACCAACTTCCATACCAACTCCCCCAAAGCTTCCGCTTATATCTTCCTCAAAAGCTTTGGATTCCGCAGGTGGGAAAAACACTGTATATGGATCACCATAAGAAGCTGCTAAGCCAGCAATGGACCCCCATATTTTTTGTTGTGAATCAACAGGTTTTGTAGAACTTGATGCTGGCGCAAATCTTTCATCTAAAATGTTCCACGCTTTCCAAAAAGCGGACATGTCACCAGAATCAGTAGACGTAGCATTTAAAATTGCAGATGGGGCTGATGTAGAAACTTTTTTATTTCCAGCATAAAACCCAGATACAAATATAACCACTGCGAGTACCACCGAAGCCATTACCTGTGTATACCTTTCTTTATTCATTGAAATACAAAGAAAATCTCAACGCTTTACCTTTAAGATGCTTTATGCGTTATGGTTTTCTGGTATACTATATCATATCCTAATTGTTATCAAAAAACTCCATGATCACAACACGATCATTTGCAGGCCAAACCTGGACAGATTTAAATTCTCCCTCTAAAGAAGAGCTCGATTCACTCATTAGTAAGGAGCATATTGACCCTTTGATAGCTAAAGATCTTTTAACACCTACACCTAAACAATATGTTGAGGATTCAGGTGATTATCTTTATGCAGTGCTTCACTTCCCCTCTTTCCACAACAAACTTAGACAGTATATGGAGCAAGAGGTTGATTTTATAATTGGAAGGTCAAGCATCATAACAGCTAGGTATGATTCGATTGATGCACTGCACCACTTTGCGAAGCAGGTCGAAGTAAACGAGATATTAAATCGCACACACGATTCAAACTTACTTTTTGATCTAACTAAAGAAATTTATAAATTTCTTTTTGATGAGCTGGATTATATTCGGGATTGGATGCGAGATATTGAGAAAAAAGTATTTAGTGGATACGAAAGAGAAATGGTGTTTAGTATTTCATCAGTATCTCGAAATTTGATAGGGGTACAAAGAACTTTACGTCCACACATATCAGCATGGACCCAATTCGTAGATCTTGGTGGTAAAAAATTTGGATATGAATTTAGCAAACAGGCAAAAAAGATGCTCAGTGAATGTGAGCACATATTGAGAGAAGTAGATAGTCTTTCTCTTATGATTTCTGAACTTCGAGAGGCAAACAATTCGATGCTTTCCACAAAACAAAATGAAATAATGAAGATTTTTACTATCTTAGCGTTTGTGACATTTCCATTATCTTTGTTGGCAAGCATCTTTGGCATGAATACTTCGTATATGCCTATTGTTGGTTTACCTCACGACTTTTGGATGATATTAAGTATTATGGTATTTTTGAGCCTTGTAATGTTTGGCTACTTCAAGTATAAAAGATGGATATAAGCAAGAAAATTTCTAATTATTCTAATTGACATAATTTTTAAATTTAAGGTTTAGAATGATTAGGGTAATTAGAACAATTTACAATGGAAATAAAATTACAAAACACTTTAACAGGAAATAAGGAACAATTTGAAACTCTGAAATCCAACCAGGTGTCCATGTACAACTGTGGACCGACTGTTTATGGAGAACAACACATAGGCAACCTTTCTATGTTTGTTTTTACCGATATTTTGCGTAGGACTTTTGAGTATGCTGGATACGAGGTAAACCAGGTCATAAACTTCACAGATTTTGGCCACCTCTCTGGCGACAACGAGGGTGATGCCGACTCTGGCGAAGACAGAATGACAAAAGGTTTGAAAAGAGAAGGTATGGCTCTCACATTAGAAAATATGCGTATACTTGCGGAAAAATATGCAAATATTTTTTTGGCTGATTTGGGCACTCTAAACATTGAAAAAGAAAAAATTAAATTTCCTTATGCTTCAGATTACATTCCAGATCAAATAAAAATGATTGAAACCTTACTTGAAAAAGGTTTTGCATATGAGGGCAATGATGGGGTTTATTTTGATACGAGCAAATTTGAAGACTATGGCAAATTGGGAAATATAAATTTGGCAGGACTTGTGGAAGGAGCAAGAGTTGAAAAAACAGAAAAGAGAAACTTGACTGACTTTGTACTATGGAAAAAAGACGGCAAACTTGGCTGGGAATCACCTTGGGGACTTGGCTTCCCAGGCTGGCACATTGAATGCTCGGCTATGATAGTCAAGCTTTTGGGTGAGCAGATAGACGTGCACACAGGAGGCATTGAACACATCGCCATACACCACAACAACGAGATCGCTCAAGCTGAAGCAGCTACTGGCAAAAAACCATTTTCTAAATTTTGGCTTCATCGTGAGCATTTGAAAATTGACGGAGTTAAAATTTCAAAATCTTTGGGCAATGTTGTGAGCTTGCGCGACTTCCCCACTCGAGGCATACATCCTCTTTCATTTAGATATTTACTCCTGTCCTCCCACTACAAAACTCCGGCCAACTTTACTTGGGAAGCAGTACAGAGTACCCAGACTGCTTTTGAAAAATTATTGAGCTCTTTCCCTTACCTACCAGAAGCAAGTGAGAAAGATGATGAAATAATACAAAAATTTGAAGAAGCACTTTCAGACGATTTGAATACTTCTAAAGCTGTTGCCCTACTTCAAGAAGCAACTTCCAAAAATGTGATCAAAAAAATGGATACAGTTTTTGGTTTAAATATTGAAAAGATTTCGCGCGATTTGATAGAAAATATTTCTGACGAAATTTTGGATTTAAAAAAAGAGAGAGACGAGGCCCGTAAAAATAAAGATTGGAAACGAAGCGACGAACTCCGCGCAGAAATTGAAAAAGAAGGTTTCGTGTTGGAAGATAAAAACGACACAAGCATAATCCGAAAAACTTTTTCGTCTTTAGTTTAAAAATTTACTTGGCACCTTATAGCAAAGGTTCATACTCAAACCTGACCTGCTTTTTCATACCATCATTGTAATAAGACCTTGCCCTAATTTTTTGACCAGAACAAACCAAGGGTAACCATACCCTATCAGCATCCCACATTCGTTCATATGGTGGGTTGGAAATTTCATAAGATTTAGGAGCTCCCATTTCTTCTGTTTCCACAAAACTACCCTGCCAATCATGACAAAAAAATATGTGACATTCGAAGATGTGGGTCTCTTCCTCAAAAAAATCAATCAAAGCAACTTTTTCTAACTTATCAGGAGAAGTCTTAATCCCACACTCCTCTGTCAACTCACGAATAGCAGCGTCTTCAATACTTCTGTCTTCGGGTTTTTTCTTACCTCCATAACCATTGAGAAACCCGGCACCAAAACCTCGTCGCTTGTTGGCAAGATATATACGATTATTTTTAACAGGAAAACATATGGTACTTACTTTCATTTTAGTTTTCTTATAAAGATTTACTATACTTTCAGGTTATTCCTTCATGCAACTTTACGCAAGCCAAAAAGTGATCATCTTTGTATGATAAAAATTGATTAGCTTAATTTGTGAATTTAAACTTACATAAAAAATCCACTCAAATTACATTAAAAAGAGTGGATTTTTTATTATCTACCTTATCTCACTTAACTAATTAATTTAAGGTTCTGAAAGTTAATTGAGTAGTTACACTTTCATTACCAGAACCGTCCTTGGCATATACAACATAATAGTACGTAGTATTTGGTTGTAAATCTGTTATGGTACCCGAATGAGTAGTTCGCAAGTCAGTGTGCAAAAGAAGTGTAGAACCAGAAATGTTGACAGAGGTATTGCTGCTTGCTTCCAACATTGCAAGAGGCTGGTTGCTATAATATATTATTGCAGCTGCAGCATCACTTGTGTTCCATGAAAATGTCGCACTAGATCTGGTTGTACTAACATTGAGAGCGTATATTGTTGGTGAAATCTTGTCTGATCCGAATTTACTGTCGTTCATTTGAGCATTAATTCTCGCAAGAGTGACTGGGCCAACGCGACCTACAGGGTCAATGTTATTTTTCGACTGAAAGTTTGATACAGCTGACTTAGTGAGAAATCCGAAATAGCCCGTTACCAATCCTTGAGGGTAGATTGTTTTATCTTCAGCCAAAAAAGTCTGAAGAGTAGAAACATCGGATCCTGTCATTTTAAGTTCCAATTGCCTATTTAGAGTGTCGGCGTAGATAGTTGTAGCGAAAGGATAAGACATGGTAGCGACAAGCAATAACGCCAAAACACCAGCTTCATTTAAGAGACTGATAATTTTTACATTTTTCATTTTATTAATGTTAAAAGTAATGAAGCGAGACGCAAAAATGCTAAAGATAGTAATCGACCTTGAAAGTACTCCTCGCTTTAAATAGTAGATTCCACTAGGATCTACCGGGAGTGTATCACACGCTCCATGTGTTTTTGATTAAAATCATGAACAGTCTTTTGATCGGTTTAATACTTCTACATCAAATTTTCATGATTAAAGTGTGATACTATGCAGATATATGAACAAGCACCAGCGGGTTTATGACCCTCTCGGTGACCCAAAAGATGGCTATATTCTCACAAGGGCAATAATTGACACCATTTACGAGCCACTGATTGTATTAGACGGCAAACTTCGGATAATCACCGCAAGTCGTTCTTTTTACAAAAAATTCAAACTCAACCCCGCCAAAATACAGAATAAATTATTCTACAATATCGATAAAAAAAGTTGGGACCTACCTTCCCTAAGATTTCTTCTAGAACAAATAATTCCGCAACACAAGGTTATAGAAGGACATAAAATAATGCACAGATTTCCACATTTAGGTGAACGTACCATGCTTGTTAATGCTAGAGAAATCAGGTACGAGAATGGAAGAAAAAAAATGCTCCTATCAATTTTTGACATAACTGATCAAGAAATTCTTAAAACAGAAAGAGAAAATCTGATCAAACAGAAAGACTTACTCCTTAAAGAGATGCGTCACCGTATAGCCAATAGTCTGCAATTGATTGCAAGCATCCTTATACTAAAAGCAAGTATGGTGAAATCTGAAGAAACAAGATTTCACCTTGAAGATGCTCATGGACGGATCATGACGGTGGCTACCGTCCAAGAACAACTCGATCCAAGCGCACTTGAAGGCGGAACGGTAGAAGTTGGAAAATATTTGAACAGCTTATGCGAAAGCTTGGCAAAATCAATGATAGGTGGGCGAAAACCAATCTCGATTGAAGTAAAGTCGGTAAAAAAATTAGTGACACCAGAGGAAGCTATAAGCCTTGGACTTATTACAACAGAGCTAGTGATAAATTGTTTAAAGCACGCTTTTCCAAATAATATAAAAGGTGAGGTTTTGGTCTCAT
>CAYVXT010000017.1:0-2965 GCA_964455485.1 uncultured Candidatus Saccharibacteria bacterium | reverse complement strand
AACGCACTCAGTGACCTTGTGAAAGGGGCAGGGAAACGGGAAATATCGCATTCTGATGCTGATGCTTTACTTGATTGGGCAAAAGAGTATGATTTCCCTCATAGAGATGATAGGGGGAAAGTAAATGAGCATGGACAACCTCATTGGGAAGGCGGGGAACATATTCATCTAGGCCTAAAACATGTTAAAGTAAATTAAAGACCTCTTATGCACGACTTAGTTTTAATAGAAAAGTTTTCTCCATCCAGTGACTGCTGGCGAAATTTAATTAGAGACAAAAGAGTATTAGATATGTCTGTAGAAGGAGTAATAAATAAGTACCAAGGCTTTGAAGGGGAGTTGGTTGGAATTTATAAAATTGAAGAAAACAGAAAAGAAATCGAAAAATTCATAAACCAATCTTTAGAATTAAAAAAGCTAAGTAACTGCGTATTATTACATATCATTTCAAGTCCCAATGTAATGCCTTTCTCTTTAAGGGAACAGGCAGTGTTTGTGGGCTATGATGTTGGAGCTTGTGATGAAGAAAAAACCATATATTCTTCCATATTCAACGAAGTATTGTTTGGTGGTTATGATGAACTGGTTATTTATAAAGATTTTCTAAATAAAAACCTGCTTTTCCCAGATAAGACTACGGCTGAAAAGTATGTTGACCTCCACGATGAAATGTCGGCTCAAGGAAAAAACGTGGAGGACTACATGGAAATGATTATTTACGAAATTTGGAAGCATAAAGATTGACAAAAGCCACGTATTTGTTCAGTGGGCATAGCAAAATCTTTAGGTGAATACCCCGCATCGTGCTAAGCTAGAGCGCAATGAATGTCAGCTACGAAGATCTGCTCACTGAAATTCGATTGCTCCGCAGCGAGGTTGCTTTTCTCAAAGCAGAAAACGCCCGGCTGCGAGACGAAAACGATCGGCTAAAAGAGAAGCTCAAACTCAACTCTAAAAACAGTTCGAAGCCCCCATCCAGTGACCAAGCTGGAACGAGCGAAGTCCCTAAGAAAAAAGGCGGGGGCAGACCTGGACATCCTGGATATTTTCGTCCCCTCTTTTGACCATCCCAAGTTGATGCATTCGTAGATTTGCGAGCAGACCACTGCCCCTCCTTTGGGAACGTCGTTCGACCATCTGGCGAGGCTCCATCGATCAACTTTTTTTCACCTACGGATCAACAAAGGGTGGACGCTATGCTCGCTGGCCAACTCATTCAACGTCTTGTCTTCTCGTAACGCTTCCAAAGCGACTTTTTTCTTGAAGGATGCTGTTCTTGGGGTTCGTGACTTCTTGGTCATTTTTTCTCTCCATGCTCAGTGGGTTAAGTAGCATGAAGCAAACTAACTCACCTGTCCAGTTTTCGGGGTCCACTTCACCCTGAACAAATACCCGGTTTTTGCGCAAGGATTGTTGGAAAAATTCGATGCGCGTCAAAATGAACGGACACATTAGAAAATCCAACCCACTTAAGTTCTCTTTTAAGCTCAGGAATTGACCGAAAGTTTCTCCACTTAATATCCAGAATATCTTGATGCAAAACCTTATCCAAGCAGAGAGTTTCGGGAGAAATATTTTCTGTCTTCCAGTCAGTTTTCCGATCTCCACCAGGAGGGAACGTTAAAACACTTGTAATCAAAAAGCCACCAGGCCTTAACGCGTCAAAAAATCGGCTATATAGTTTTAGAACCTTTTCCGGGTCTGACTCATAGACATTCAGGCCGCTACTAGTAATAAGATCGATCTCGTTGCTAAACGAAAGATCCCAAGCATTTGCTCTAATGAAATGAGTATTTGGTATGTTTTTTTCACGAGCAAATTGTTCCGCTAAGGCGAGAGACTCGGGATCTATGTCTACTCCAATTAAGTGGGTCCCTCTTTTTTCAGAAAAGTCTAAAGTAATAAGATCCCGCATTAAACCACAAGGAATTGAAGCCAATACCATGTGATCTCGCAGGAGCCCCTGTGCTAACTTTTGAAAGATTTGAAACCGTTCTTGGTGAGCAACAACAATCGGACACTCATTCAAAAACCAGTTTTCTAACCATCCAAAAGGTTTGCCTTCTATGTTCAAGCCTGAAACTTTTCCATGAGCCGGGTGGGCAATCATATAATCGGTCCAAAAGCCGTTTGCTCCCCTTCGTTCTAAGATAAATCTCCCAAGAGGAAACTCACACAACTCTTCGAGCACCTCCAACTGACGAGCACAAGTCACATGAGGTAAATCACCACGCAAAACGATCTTTTTTTTAAGAAGGCCTAGAGCTTCAGAAAAAGACTCTGTTTTTTTCGCATGAGTACAGTTGTATTCCAGATCTTCTGATAATGACTGATTCATAAAATTATCCTTTTTTCACCGGAGTGAGAATCCATAAAAATGTGTTTGGCAATTCCAAGGGCACTTCTTTAAGGACCTGATAGCTTGAATCAGAAAACATCTCGACTGTCTCTTCGTAATTCCTTGTTGGTATTCCTAGCAGGCCATGTACATAATCAAACCCCGGGAAAAGATTTGCATGCGTACAAGAAGGCGACACTGTGTCTATGTAAAAAAAGTACTTCAGATTTGGAAAATTGCCAAGATAAGAATTCATAATCTGAATACACCTTTGATTGGGCGTAAAATCGTGAAAAACATGACACTGAATTAAAGCGACTACATTTTCCCACACCCCTTCAAATTTCTCTATATTGGCTAACTCAATCGTAATATTGGTTTTTTCAAATTTTTTCCTAGATTCGCGAACTACTTCTGGCTCAGAATCAAATCCTAATCCAGGATTTCCCGTTTTATGACAAATTTTCGACAACATTCCGCCATATCCGCAACCCAAATCACACACCGTTCCCGAAACATTACTCCTTAACATTTCTTCAACAATAATGGGGTCAATCATTTTTTCCGAAATAGAAGAGGCGGCTTTTGAAATAGCCTTACCACGGATCCACTTGTTTTTATTTTTTA
>CAYVXT010000016.1:0-5042 GCA_964455485.1 uncultured Candidatus Saccharibacteria bacterium | reverse complement strand
TTCGTTTTTGTAAAGGAAGTTAACTATGGAGAGACTACCCAAAATATCAGTATTTACATCAGTTAAGAATGGTGGTCGATTTTTACGTGAAACCTTGGATTCTATATTTGAACAAACTTTTTTAAATTTTGAAGTTGTTCTCGTTGATGGCGCTTCTACTGATAATACTCTTGATGTTTTGAATGATTATGCCAACGAAAAACGTCTTTACTGGATTTCTGAGCCGGATAATAGTGCCCCCGAGGGTTTTCTTAAGGCTTTGAAAATGGCTCGCGGCGAATATATCATGCTAACAGGTATCTCAGACGGATACCTTGATCATAAATGGTTTGAGACTTGTGCAGAAATTCTTGATGGAGATAGGGAAATTTCATTAGTACACGCATTACCTCAAATAAAATATGAGGATGGAAGACTTGGTTCTATTCATCTTAAAGAATATATAAACCACCCTTTACCATCAAAACAGGAATTTTTCTTTTTATGGTTAGCAACAGGATTCTTGTTCAATGAATTGACTTATTGTGTCAGAGCTCCAGTATTTAGACAGTGTTACCCTGATGGTAGCATTGCCGTTGATTATGATCAGTTATTGAAATTTTGTTTCAATTTTAATTCTAATGGGTATTTGTCTCATTTTGTACCAAGAGTTTCAAGTTTTGGGAGGGTGCATACCAATTCTATCACTGTAAATTCTGCTGATTACCTAGAGCATTCGGCAAGATGTTATATGGCTGAACTTTCTCGATACAAACGTGATATCTTAACAGAAAAAATGACGCATAATTTTAAAGACGGTAAGGGAAAAATAATAGATATATTGGAAAGTAAAGATCTAAAAAGAGTTCGAAAAAAAATTCTAAAATATAGAATGACGCATCACATGTCTTGTGCTTATTTTGATCCTTTAAATATTTTTTCTATTTGGGCAAAATTGAAGCAAATTTTGAAAAAATTAATAAAGTGGGTTCTTCCTATCAAGAAATGGCAATTTTAGGAAGGGAGTCTATAACTCCAAACTGTTGTACTGATTCAAAGCATTTGACCTCGGCGCTCCGCTGCGAGGTTATGAATGAAAGAAACTTGCATTCCAAGCCAGTTTTCGCTTTTTTACCCCGTAGGTGTTCGAGCAGTTAAGGCCAAGTTGATACTGGTGTTTTCATGCCCGGTTCAAAGCATGGTTCTGGGAGTTTATGGTTGTGTCATTTGTTTTGAACCATTACAAATCAGGTGATGACGGATTATCAACATCTTTCCTTAGGGCTGAGATATTCTTTTTGACTCCATCAGGACTCCTCTTCGGGTTGTGTCTCAATCTATACCTTATTCAAACTGCTCAAAATTCTCTTTCCGTCCGAAACATAACAAAATTAGCTAGCATTGGTCTCGACAATGGGGTTCACTTTACGCCTTTTATTAGGCAAAGACAGAAATGGCATTAAGTTTAAGCAGCAACTTATAAAAATTCATTGGATACTATCTACTCAGTTAGGTTTCGATCCACAGCGGTTTTTGTTATCACTGCAGGGATTACCACGTTTTCTATATGATTGGTGGAAATTTCGACAGGATTATACTGGCGCATTAACTTGGATGCCCTGCTTGCATGATCGCTATGAAGAGGGTGGTATCACTAAGAGTGAATATTTTTGGCAGGATTTGATAGTCGCACGGTGGATTAATGAGGCACAACCCCAGAAGCATGTAGATGTCGGTTCAAGGGTGGATGGTTTTGTGGCTCATGTGGCTAGTTTTCGTGAAATCGAAGTGTTTGATGTACGCGACATTACCACACAAATCCCAGGCGTGGTGTTCAAAAAAGCGGATTTGATGCGAAAGATTGTTCTGGCTAATTCAATAGAAGGAGGATATTGCGATTCCCTTTCATGCCTGCATGTGTTAGAACATTTTGGACTTGGCCGTTATGGTGATCCAATTGATCCTCAAGGTCACACAAAAGGTATTTCCAATATGGCGGCGTTACTAAGACCGGGTGGCCTGTTTTACCTTTCAACGCCCATTGGGCGTGAGCGGGTGGAATTCAATGCCAACCGGGTGTTCGACCCAAGTCGCTTGATTCGTCTGGCCGAATCAAGCGACTTGGAGTTACGGCGTTTGACTGTAGTTAGTGAAGGTGGGAATATCAGTGATGTTGAGCCAACAGCCGATACACTGTCCAGATTGATCGAAGCATCTTATAATTTAGGGATTTTTACCTTTGCTAAACGTTAGTAATTGAGTGAGAACGCCATGCTCAAAAACATTAACTTCATAGGAGATATCGCGGCAATATTGGCGTTAGAATGATTGAATGATTGAAATTATAATAAGAACGATTCTTTGTTTTGATTCCCAATCTATGGCTTACTCAAACTCCTGAGAAGCCTCTTTCCATCTGAACTACAACGATGTTTTGGTTTATTAAGGAGAGGGATATTTGATTCACTATTTCAAGAAATTTTTAGATGGTTCTTTATTGGCTGATATTTATCGATACACGCGTGATGAATGGGTATTTAGACATCGACAATTTCGGAAAACTCCTTGGGGGTATTTTTTTTCTGGACGATCTGATATGCAGACAGGTGATTATGAGTTCAATGAAGTTCTTTTGATTCAGAAGCATCTCGAAACCGCCGATACTTTTGTTGATGTAGGCGCGAATATAGGATATTTCACTTGTTTTGCCCGTTCGATGGGAAAATACACTTTAGCGATTGAACCGTTTGCTGGAAACCTTCATTATCTATATGCTAATCTTAAGATTAATAATTGGGTAGATGATATAGAGGTTTACCCCATAGGGGTTTCGGATAAGCTTGGAATTATGGCCTTATATGGTGGCGGGACAGGTGCATCTTTAATCGAAGGATGGGCTGGTATTTCTCCAAATTTTCATTCCACGATATCCTTATCTACACTTGATATTTTGTTGGGTAACCGTTTCGAAGGCAAACAGTTAATTATTAAAATAGATGTAGAGGGTGCAGAGTATAAGGCACTTCAAGGCGCTCGGAACATACTGAAATCTACTCCTTACCCAATCTGGTTAATTGAGATCACTCTCTCTGAGCATTTACCAGGAGAAGGTAATCCATATTTTCTTAAAACATTTGAAATTTTCTGGGAATCTGGTTATTGCGTCTTTTCTGTTGAAAATCCAAATAGAGAAATTTCGAAATCCGAGATTGAGGAATATGTCAATACACATAATCAACCTAATTGGAAGTTAGGAAACTATCTTTTTATACATAACTCAAGTTGTGATCTATAAAATTGCGAACTATAACACACCATCAGACCTCGAAAACCAAAAAATAATTCTTAGACGAACCCTTAATATGACTATGTGGCTACGCTATCGTAATTTTTTTTCTAAGAATTTCATTTTATTAAATTCATACAAAGAAGCATCGATTCTTCTATTTAGTCGCATAGGAATAGGTTTTGCACAAATTTTAAATATTAGAGTGATTAGTGAACTAGTTGATCCTAAGCAAATTGGATTATTTAATTATGTTTTATCGGTGGGAATGCTTTTAAGCGCCTTAACTTTTACGCCACTTTCGGTTTTTGTGCATCGATCGTTTCTTGTATGGTTAAAAAATAATAATAGTAAAGAGAATATTATATATATCATCAAAATCATGAAAATTTGCTTAATTATTGATTTTATTCTGCTCTATAGTTATTTTCACTCTCCCAAAGTGAGCGATGATATTTCAATTTGGATGTTAATAAGTTTGTCATGAATTCTCTTTTTCTTGGCAGTTTTTACAATGGGTACTTTTGTATTGAATTTAGCTCAAAAGTGGAAGCCCTTAGCTCTTTTTTCGAATTTAGAAATCTGGAGTTCACTTTTTATAATTTGTTTTTTCTTAATATTTTTTGAAAAAAGTGCAGAAATGATGCTTATGGGCAAAATGCTGAGTATTGGAATTTCTGCGGTAACAATCCAACTGTTTATTTTTTTTCATATAACCAAAAGCAATAAATCTCAAATAAAAAACCAAGAACGTCTTATTACGGTTGGAAAATTTTGTTTACCTGTTGCTTTGAGTCAGATACCGCTATGGGGATTGAATTCTGGTTTTCGCCTACCATTAAATTTTAATGGAGGAGCTATAAACGTTGGAATATATTCTGTCATTTATAGCATTATTGTGGCTCTTTTCGGTTTTTTTCAAACTATTTTTTCTCAACTATATGAACCTATTTTTTGGAACGAAGTTACTCAGAAAGGGGTAAAAAGTGCATCAATAGAAAAATTCGTCAAAAATCATTGGCCAATTTTAATTTTTTTTACTGCTTTTATCATTGGTAGTGCAAAACTGATAATTCTTATATTTGTTGCTGTACAATATCAGAAATATTATGCATTATTTATGATACTTGCTGTTGGTGAATGTTTAAGACATATGTCAGCATGCTTTAGTTGTACTGCTTATGCACTTGATAAACCAAAATTGCTTATCACACCAGGTATAGTTAGTGCCTTTATAGGTTTAAGTGGCAGTCTGATTTTGGGATTTTGGGGGAATCCTATTTTATCTACCGCAATATCCATGACTTTGGCCTATTTCGTATATATGTTATATGTATGGATATGTATAAAAAAAGAGGTTTTGTTTTTTGTGCCCTTAAAAAAGATGTATTTGGGGATCTTTATATGTATGGCTTTTGCTATGGGGCTATTTTATCTCATTCAAACAACACTAATGATTTGATACGAAAATGACCGAATAAGGTATTGTTTATTGAAGAAGATAATTAGAGATATTCCAATTTTTCGTGACATCTGGCGAAAGTTTCGCTGCATTGAACTTCATCGGGAATACAGAAAAAGGCGAAATTATTATTTTCAGCGTGCAGAAGAACAGGATTTAATATATAAGGAACAATTGTCTGTTGCTATTGTTCGCAAGCGCATGGAGAATCGAGGATATTTCCCAAATAGTCGATGCATGGGTGATGTCCACACATTTGCTTTTATACCCCGAATCGATTGGCATGCATCACTCTATCCAGACCTTTGTGAATTG
>CAYVXT010000015.1:0-6871 GCA_964455485.1 uncultured Candidatus Saccharibacteria bacterium | reverse complement strand
GCCCCGGACGAAACTGCAAATAAAACGGGGTGACGGTCGGCTGATCACGTGGGTTCCCTAACTGCTCGAGGGACAACCCTAACAGCCATTCAAGGGTGGCGCGTAAAGCCGCGGCACATGTAAATAAACACGGCAGTCTTCTACTGATTGACGAATTATAGAGATTTTACCCTATAAACCCCAATCAATAGTCAGACCAACATTCTGAATATATTATAGCAAACCTACATTTTTTGTCAAGCCTTTTTTGTGGATTTTTTATTTTTTGCTATTTAATAACAAAAAATGGCTCATTTGAGCCATTTTTTGTAAGTAGTTTTTTTATTTTATCTGTGTTGTTTGGGTGTTCCCTCCCCTGCTAAGGGGAGGGTCGACTCTGAGTCTATCGAAGAGCGAGGTGGGGTTAGTAATCCATCTCCCCTGCTGGTTCTGGCTTTTTAGGTTCAGGTTCGTCTGTGATTGCAGCCTCTGTTGTAAGCAAGATGGCAGCAGCTGAAGCAGCATTTTGAAGAGCGGTACGAGTCACCTTTACAGGATCAATGATACCGTCTTTTATAAGATCTTCTGAAAACTCTTCTTTCATTGCATTAAATCCAGCGTTCTCCTTATCAGAATTCATAATTTTTTCTACAGCAACTGATCCGTCAGCGTTTCCAGTGTTCAAAACTATTTGTCTCAAAGGTGCCTCAAGTGCTCGGAGTATTATGTCGTAACCAAGAGTAATTTCAGGAGCTCGCCCGGATGACCCATTAGGACGGGTAGCAAAATCAGTTGCCTTCTGACTCCTCATTTTTTTAGCAACTCTTATGAGTGCCGATCCACCTCCAGCTACAATACCCTCCGCAATAGCAGCCTTGGTTGCAGCCACCGCGTCTTCAATTTTAAGCTTCAGATATTTCATTTCAGTTTCAGTAGCAGCACCCACTCTTATAACCGCTACACCACCTGAAAGTTTTGCAATTCTTTCATCAATTTTTTCCTTATCATATTTTGACTCAATCTGCTCTTTTTGTTTTTTGAGAGCTTTTACCCTGTTTTCAATAGCAGCCTTGCCTCCTTTTCCGCCAACAATAATTGTACTATCCTTTCTTGAAACTACCTTTGCAGCCCTTCCAAGCACACTTGTATCAGAGCTTTCAAGCTTCAGACCCACATCTTCAGACACCACCTTTGCTCCAATTGTGACCGCTATATCTTCAAGCATTTCTTTTTTTCTATCACCATATCCCGGGGCCTTAACCGCAAGTACTGAAAAGCCACCCCTTAGCTTATTAACTATAAAAGTGGATAGGGCTTCACCATCTACATCGTCGGCAATTATCACAAGTTCCTTCTTACCATTCTGAGCCAATGATTCTAAAAGTGGAAGAATTTCTTTTATACCAGATATTTTCTTATCAGTTACAAGGATTGGTACATCTTTGTATTCTGCCTCCATTCTTTCAGTATTTGTAATCAAATATGGAGAGACATAACCCTTATCAAACTCCAAACCTTCCACCACCTCCGAATCCACTCCAAAGGTTTGAGATTCTTCAACAGTTACAACACCGTCTTTGCCTACTTTTTCAATAGTTTCCGCAATAATGGTACCGATTTCTTCTGACTCAGCTGAAATTGTTGCAACCTGCCTTATCTCCTCTTTATTTTTTATTGGTTTTGCAATCTGCCCTAATATGACTACCGCCTTTTGTGCAGCTTCTTCAATACCAGAACGCAAACTCATAGCATTTACTCCCATTGAAGCGTGCTTCATACCTTCGTGTACTATTGCTTGTGTGAGTACCACTGAAGTAGTAGTACCGTCTCCGGCCACATCATTTGTTTTGGTAGCCACCTCCTTTATTATTTCGGCTCCCATATTTTCAAATTTGTCTCTTAAGGAAATTT
Organism: uncultured Candidatus Saccharibacteria bacterium; assembly: GCA_964455485.1. Lineage (GTDB taxonomy): Bacteria > Patescibacteriota > Minisyncoccia > Phycocordibacterales > WO2-35-19 > CAYVXT01. Next base: position 4,981 of record CAYVXT010000015.1, on the reverse strand, counting down.
CTTTAGCAATGGAAACACCATCATTTGTAATAGTTGGAGCACCGTAGCTTTTATCTAAAACCACATTCCTCCCTCGTGGACCTATAGTGACTTTGACCACGTTTGCAACAGTATCGACTCCCCGCTTAAGAGCTTTCCTTGCCTCTTCATTAAATAGAATTTTCTTAGCCATCTTACTTAGGTTAATTAGGAATAATTAGAAATTAGATTAATTTTTTATTACTGCCAAAATATTTTCCTCTTTCAAAATATAAAACTCCTCTCCGTTAAGTTTTACTTCATCATATCCATACCGTGAAAAAACTACCCTGTCACCAACATGAATACTGAGTGGTACTCGTTTTCCGTTTTCCATTCTACCCTCACCTATAGCCACTACTACACCTTGTTCGGGTTTCTCTTTACTTACTGTATCTGGAATAATTATGCCGGAGGAAGTTTTATTTAGCTCCTCCTCACTCATAGGTTTTAGTATGAGCCTATCCGCTAAAGGTACCATACTAAACTTTTTAACTGTGCTTTTTGTAGCTGTTTTTTGCTTCTTTTTCATGAGCTAAAATTAAACTAATAATTTAGTTGTAAGGCGCCAGTATTATAATACATATATACGGTCTTGCAATACCAACATTTTTAAAATTGCAAAAAAATTGGGTTGTGATATACTTCAAACCAACACGATGTTGTCTTATGTGCAAATAGGCTTAGCTGTAGTGCTAGGAGCACTCATATTGCTCCAGCAGTCAGAAGGTTCACTTGGAAGCGCTTTTGGTAGCGCTAACCTTGATAATGTAGGCCGCACAAGACGAGGCCCTGAACTATGGATATTCAGATTGACTATCATTATCGCATGTCTATTTGTTGGATCCGCACTTTTGAATTTAGTATACTAAATCTTCATCATCACTAATTTAATATTATCCTTGAAGGGAGCGTTAGTATCCTCCCCACTCTAACCGAATGAAATCTGAAAGCAAAATAGCATCTTTTTTTAATGCGATATTCATAAGTTTCCGTCACATTGGAATTTTCTCAAAAGCAGAAAAGGTTATTGAGAGAATGGGTCCAACTGAAAAGTTGTTTTTTTACATTGCATCATTGGTAGTAGTCGTAACAGGCGTAGGACTTTTAATTTCTGTAAATAATAGTTTTTTAGTTGAGGTTCCAGCTCCAGGCGGAAAATTTACAGAAGGAATCATAGGATCTCCCAGGTTTATAAACCCAATTCTTTCTATTTCAGATACAGACAAAGATTTAAGCTCTTTGGTTTATTCTGGTTTATTAAAATCTGAAGGAAATGGCAAATACATTGGTGATTTAGCTAGTTCATTTAGTATATCCGAGGATGGCACCCACTATAGTGTTGTAATGCGACCTGACAATTATTTCCACGATGGCACTCCAGTAACTGCAGACGATGTTATATTTACAATAAGCAAAATATTGGACCCTGTAATAAAAAGCCCAAAACGTGCAAACTGGGAAGGTGTATCAGTTGAAAAGATTAATGATCACGAACTATCATTTGTACTAAGCAAACCTTATTCCCCATTTTTAGAATCTCTTACACTAGGAATATTACCGAAACACATTTGGGAAAATGCTACGTCCGAAGAATTCCCTTTTAGTGGTTTTAATATAAGTCCAGTAGGTTCGGGTCCATACATGATCGATAAGATTTCAAGGAATTCTGGTGGAATACCTATAACAATTTCACTTTCTTCATGGAAGAAATATTCCCCAAAAAAACCAATGATTAAAAAAATTACTTTTAAGTTTTATCAAAACGAAGAAGAACTCATAAAGGCGTACAAAAACCAAGACATAGACAGTATGTCAGGCATAAATCTATCATCAGCTGGTAAAGTCGATATAACAAAAGGTACTACTGCATCATCTCCTAGAATATTCGCTCTATTTCTAAACCAAAACGCAGCACCAATATTTGTGAATGGTGAAGTAAGAAAAGCTCTGAACATGTCAGCACCTAAGAGTTCTATTGTAAAAGAGCTACTTTCTGGACTAGGTAATCCATTAAATGGCCCAACTCCACTAGATATAGAAACTGAGGGAGAAAGTGGCAATATAAGCGGAGGGAGAGAATTGTTAGAAGCTTCTGGATGGAAAGTAAACGAAAATGGAATTCTAGAGAGAAAAACAAAAGATGGTACAAGTGTTTTAAAATTTTCAATAGCAACATCAGATGTAACAGAACTTAAGAGGGCTGCCGAAATGCTTAAAGAGTCCTGGACAGAACTTGGGGCTGAAGTCGATATAAAAGTTTTTGAGTCGGCAGATTTAAATCAAAACATTATCCGCAGTAGAAAGTATGATGCATTATTGTTTGGTGAAGTAGTAAGCGACACAAGTGATCTATATCCCTTTTGGCACTCCTCCCAACGAAACGATCCAGGCTTAAATATAGCCTTATATGCAAACATTACTGTAGATAAGCTTTTAGATGAAATCAGAAGCAATAACACAGAAGAAGTGCAAATTAAACGTAAAGAGGTTACAGATGAAATTAAAAAGGATTTACCAGCAATATTCTTATTTTCACCTGATATAGCGTATTTTGAACCCAAACAAGTAAAGAATATTGCATTAAAAGATGTTTCTTTTGCTCACGAGAGATTTAATAATGTAAGTGAGTGGTACATAGAAACTGACAAAGTATGGCAATTTATAGCAGACAAATATAAATAAAAATTATGACAGGAAATAATCGAAATAGAATACGGAGTTTCCATGCTCCAGAGAAACCAAGGGGTGCAAGACCAGCTGCTCGCCCTTCTGGTTTAGTTACAGCTGCAAGAAATACTGGCCAGATGCGTAGAGCTCCAAGAAGAGGACCGTCTCAATACCCTAGAAAAAGGTTTAATCCTGGCTACCCACCAAAAGTAGATCGTGCAGATGCACCAAAGGAAACTCTTTCAATCCCAGGTCCTGGTGAAAACATTAGGATAATCCCACTCGGTGGAGTTGAGGAAATTGGCAAGAATATGACAGTCATTGAAATCGGTGATGACATCATTGTTATTGATATGGGTTTTCAGTTTAAAGATGACGATACTCCAGGAGTAGATTACATACTCCCTAACACAAAGTACCTTGAAGAAAGGAAGGAAAAAATTCGCGGTGTTTTGATCACTCACGGTCACCTCGATCATATTGGAGGTATACCTTATATAATGGATAGGATTGGAAACCCGCCTATGTACGCGAGAGAACTTACTGCCGTAATGATAAAAAAGAGGCAGGAGGAATTTCCTCATCTCCCAGCTCTAGATATAAAAGTGGTTGAAAAGGAAGACACTATAATGCTAGGGAAAATCAAGGTTAAGTTTTTTTCAGTAACTCACACCATACCTGATGCTATGGGTATTATAATTGAAACTCCATATGGTGCGGTAGTCACACCAGGTGACATCAAACTAGAGCACGAAAATGGCATTCCAACCGAAAGAGAGCAGTCTGAGTATGCCAGATTTGAGAAGGAAAAAGTTCTTCTACTTATGATGGATTCTACAAACGTAGATAATCCTGGATTTTCAACACCAGAAAAATTAGTTCATAAAAATCTTGAAGAGATAATCAGAAATACCAAAAGACGCCTTATAATTGGAACATTTGCATCTCAGCTCGAAAGAATAATTTCAATCATTGAGTCTGCGGAAAAATGTGGGAAAAAGGTTGTGGTGGAAGGGAGAAGCATGAAGCAAAATATTGAAATTGCAAAAACACTAAATAGGCTAAAAATTAGTAAAGATACCATTGTGCCAGTTGAACAGATGGACAACTATCCCCCTGACAGAGTGGTAGTACTAGCTACAGGAGCACAAGGTGACGAATTTGCTGCACTGATGCGCATGTCAAACAAAAGCCACAAGAATGTAAAAATTGGAAAGCGCGATACAATACTCCTTTCATCATCCATTATTCCAGGAAATGAACGTTCAGTACAAAAACTTAAAGACAACTTGGCTCGTTTGGGGGCAAAAATAATTCACTATAGAACTTCAGATGTATACATTCATTCAACAGGACATGGCAATCGCGGTGAACTAGAGTGGTTGCACAGACATATAAAGCCAAAATTCTTTATACCCGTACATGGTAGCCATTACATGCTTCGCGTACATGAAGAGTTAGCACAAAATTTAGGCCTTCCTGAAAAAAATATTGTGGTACCTGACAACGGCATGATAATTGAAGTACAAGATCAGGGTGAAAAAATAGCTTCCCTCAAGCAGTCGGCCCCATCTTCACCTGTAATGGTAGATGGATTTGCAATAGCCGATGTTCAAGAGGTGGTTATGCGTGATCGAAAAATGTTAGCCGATGATGGAATGTTTGTGATTGTCGCAATCATAGATCTTAAAACAGGAAAGCTTAGAAAATCACCAGATCTTATTTCCCGGGGATTCGTATACCTCAGAGAATCACAAGACCTGCTTCAACAAACTCGACTGATAATCAAAAAGACAATAGAAGACAATACTCGTGGTATGAATCCAATAAACTTTGATTTTATCAAGAACAACGTGACAGACGCTGTAGCTCAATTTCTCTTTCAACTTACTGCCAAAAGACCTATTGTGATTCCTGTGATTTTAGGTGTTTAACTAATTGTTGAATTAAAAGTAAATATATTTACCTTGGTATTTAGCCATAATTTAGCTACAATATTTAGATATGGTTAAAAACAGTAAGCTTTGGCTGGTATATCTGGGAGGTTTTTTAGTTGCCGTACACTACGCAAGCGTAGCATATGTAAACTCTTCCCTACTTACACAATTTGTAGGCAACACCGGGTTAAACATTCTATATATAATTGGCTCTATTTTAAGCACAATATCTCTTTTTTCAGGACCGTACCTATTAAAAAAATATGGTTCAATTGCTGTATTTGCATTTTTTATTCTACTTGAAATTATAGCAGTATTCGGACTAGGTAGTTTACAGGTTGCACTACTCGTGTTTG
>CAYVXT010000014.1:0-6669 GCA_964455485.1 uncultured Candidatus Saccharibacteria bacterium | reverse complement strand
AATCAACCACACTATAACCGCCACACTTGGCCTGTTTGCTGCTCTAGTAATGGTGATTTTAGGGGCTAATCTCCTTGGAATTTTCGACTTTACTAAAAGACTGCAACTCACCTTACCAAATGGCTTTTTCCAAAAAATATCAAAAATAGAGCAGGGCTTTGGGGCTCCTTTGATCACAGGTATTGCCACTTTTTTTCTTCCCTGTGGCTTTACACAATCCATGCAAATTGCTTCTTTGGCCAGTGGAAATTGGCTCCAAGGTGGTATAATTATGCTGATGTTTTCATTAGGTACTTTACCAATGCTGCTATTAATTTCATTCAGTTCGTATAAATTTGCCAACAGCAAATTTGCACCAATCTTTTACCAGTCTGCTGGAATCGTGGTAATAGGTTTGGGTATCTTTGCTTTCTTGGGAGGTTTAGCAGGACTTGGAGTGATTAGACCATTATTTAATATATAAACCATATGTCAAAAAATACATTAATTGCCGTGAGCGTATTACTTGGACTCGGAATCGTTTGGGTTCTGGTTAGTGGAAATAACTCAGATAGCCAAAATAAGACTGCTGATACGAATGTAAATACAGTTGCCCAACAAGGGAACCAGCAACGCATTAAAATTCTTGCTCGTGGAGGATATACTCCAAGCCAAATCAATGCTGTGGCAAACAAAGATACGGTGCTGGAATTTGAAACGAAAGGTACATACGACTGTTCGTCCTCTATTTCAATACCCGCATTGAACTACAGAACTAATTTGCCACCAACAGGATCAACCGAGGTAAAGATTTCTGCTGCACAGGCAAAAGATTCCATTGAAATTTTGTGTAGTATGGGAATGTATCGAGCAACGATTAATTTTGAATCTTAGAAGCTTTATAAATTTATTATCTAATATTTAACTATGTCTCAAAAAATTTCACCATTAATCATAGCTGTTGTTTTTTCCGCAGTTATAGTTTCTGGGTCGCTAGTTTTTGTTGGATTTCAATTTAGAAATTCTACAAATGACACTGAGCTAGAGAAAAAGATTACTCAAGGAATTGAAAATTATGTTCAAAAGCAAGTTCAGGGTCAACAAGCCCAACAAGACAACCAGCCTAGAACCAGCGCTTCTTTAGATAAAATGACTCCAGTGACTGAAAATGATCATATTCGTGGTGACGCAAATGCTCCAGTCAAAATTGTAGAATACTCTGATACCGAATGTCCGTTTTGCAAGCGCTTTCACACGACGATGCAGGATGTCATAAACACCTATGGGAAAGAAGGCAAGGTTGCATGGGTCTATAGGCACTTTCCTTTAGATTCACTTCATTCAAAAGCTCGTAAGGAAGCTGAAGCCACGGAGTGTGCTGCTGAGCTTGGAGGCAACGATAAGTTTTGGGCATATCTCGATCGGCTAATGGAGGTAACGCCAGCAAATAATGGACTTGATCCAGCTGAACTTCCAATAATTGCGAAGTATGTTGGACTGGACACCAAAAAATTTAATGAGTGTTTATCATCAGGAAAATTTGCCAATAAGGTTGCCGAACATCTGAAGAATGCTACAGAAACTGGTGGTAACGGGACTCCTTGGAGTATTGTCGTTGCTCCTAATGGTAAAAAATATGAATTATCAGGTGCACAGCCTGCTGAGTCAATTAAACAACTTATTGATATCGCCATATCTGATGATAAATAAAATAACACAGGCGCTACGGGAAGTATTCAGTAAAAAGAGTTATGTCGTCATGGCCTTATTGACCAGCTTGATTATTATTGTTTTTTCGATTTGGTTACCGAACTTAAAACTCATATGGTCAGTTTTGTTGTCATCAGTTGATTTATCAAAAAAATTATCTTTTATTTTATCACTCCTGAATTCAATCTCGACGAACTTTAGTTTATTTTCCGCCATCAATTTAGTAGTGATAGCAATAATGTTTGGAGTTAGTTTTGCAATGACGGTCTATAGCATAAAAAGAAGAACCGTTAAAACAAAGGTTATAGGTACGGGATTATTTGGTCTTCTAAGTGGAGTGTTTGGTATTGGCTGTGCTGCTTGCGGATCTGTGTTGCTTATGTCATTACCGATTATTGGATTAAATGGACTGGCTGCTGCGTTGCCGTTTGGCGGAAGTGAATTTGGATTGGTAGGAATTTTTGTGTTGGGTATATCTATATACATCAATTGTAAAGAAATCAATAAGCCCATTTTATGTAAAATAAATCAACATTAGTTATGAAAAAAAATTTAATTATTTTAGGCGTAACATTGGCGGCCATTGGGGTTGTGTTTTGGATTTATTCAGCATCAAACCAAACGTCTACGCTTAGTGAGCAAAAATATCCGCAGTCCAATGAAGTGAATAGTTTGCCTGACGCACAGCAACCCATGGTCATTGAACTTGATAATGGTGCCGAATATGACATGGTGGCAAGTTTTGTAAAAAAAGAAATAAATGGGAAAGAAATAAAAATGCTTGCATATAATGGTTCAGTGCCAGCCCCAATCTTAAAAATCCCCCAAGGTGCTGAGATCACTATCAATTTTACAAATAAAACAGATGTCGAAACCACTGTCCATTCACATGGGATTAGATTAGATAATCAATTTGATGGTGTGCCTGACATGACCCAAAAACCAATTGGAGTCGGTGAATCTTTTTCATACAAGATAAAGTTGCCAGATGCGGGCATATATTGGTATCACCCTCATATGCGCGAAGACTATGCGCAAGAAATGGGGTTATATGGAAACTATTGGGTAGTTGCAAGTAATGATGATTATTGGGCTCCTGCAAATCGTGAGTTGCCGATATTTTTAGATGATATTTTGCTGAATGAAAATGGAATTGCAAATTTTGATAAATCTACTACAGATCATGCGTTGATGGGTAGGTTTGGAAATACCATGCTTATAAATGGAGAAAATAATTATAATTTGAATGTTAAACGAGGAGAGGTTGTGAGGCTGTTTTTAACAAATGCCGCAAACACCAGAACATTTAATTTTTCTATACCTGGTGCTCAAATGAAGCTGGTTGGAGGAGATAATGGAAAGTATGAAAAGGAAGTTTTTGTTGAAAATGTTGTAATTGCCCCCTCAGAAAGATCGGTGTTGGATGTTTATTTTTCAAAAGCTGGTTCGTATAACTTGATGCATTCAACACCAAAAAATAAATATATGTTGGGTGTAATTAATGTATCTGAGGAACCAGCCAAGCAACAGTTTGGCAATGATTTCATGAGCCTTCGTATTAACAATGATGTCATTTCGGATATTGACTCATTTAGGAAGGACTTCGACAGGCCAGCAGATAAAAATCTGAAGTTATCTCTTACAATGAAGTCTGCAATGGGTGGTGGTGAGGGGCAGCATATGATGCATGGTGGAAATATGATGAATAACTCCATGATGGCAATGAATGATGCTGATCCAATCGAATGGGAAGATGATATGGCTATGATGAATCAAAACTCCACTACAGAGTCATTAGAGTGGAATTTAGTGGATGAAGATACGGGAAAAAAGGATATGGACATTGACTGGAAGTTTAAGGTCGGAGATAGGGTGAAAATCAAAATCTTTAATGATCCAAAATCAATGCATCCGATGCAGCACCCTTTCCATATCCACGGTCAGAGATTTCTAGTACTGAACCAAGACGGCAAAAAAAATGAGAACATGGTGTGGAAGGATACCGTTTTAATTCCAAAGGGCTCTACAATGGAAATTTTAGTTGAGATGTCAAATCCTGGTGAATGGATGGCACATTGCCACATTGCGGAGCACCTTGAGGCTGGGATGATGTTAGGATTTACAGTTAAACCATAAAATAAATTTACTAATCTAATTATGATAAAAAACGAAAGTCCTAGTTGTACAGATTGCATAGAAGATAAGAAAAATACTTTTTTTACAAAACGAAACCTCACCGTTGTTAGTGGGTTCTTTCTAGCAATAGCTTACCTTGGAAATTTTGCTGCGCTCGACGCAAAAATTATTACTGCACTGTACCTACTATCGGTACTTTCGGGCGGAATGTTTTTGATTCGGTCTGCGTTTAAAGGGCTTGTAAAACAGCGTTTTCTTAATATTAATTTTTTAGTGGCAATTGCCGCTATCGGCGCACTTTACATTGGTCAGTATGCTGAGGCTGCGGCAGTTATATTCTTTTTCATGCTTGCCGAGTTTTTTGAAGACTTTGGAATTGAGCGGTCAAAAAAAGCTCTTGAAACTTTGATTAAAAAATCGCCCAAAGTAGCAATTTTGTTGAGTGGTAAACAGATTGAAATAGATCAGGTCAAGGTAGGTGATGTTGTGATAGTCCGCCCTGGAGACCTCATTCCTCTTGATGGAAAAGTTATAAAAGGCAACTCCAGCGTGGACGAGGCGACCATCACAGGAGAATCCGTTCCTGTTGACAAACGGCTTGAGGACAATGTATTCGCTGGAACAATTAATCTCAATGGTTATTTAGAAATTAAGGTAACGAAAGAAAGCAAAAATTCTACCTTTGCAAAAATTGTTGAGTTAATTGATAAAGCTCAAAGGTCGCGAGCTCCAGCACAAGAATTTATCGATGCATTTGCAAAATATTATACTCCTGCTGTAGTGGTGACCGCACTTCTAGTCGCTGTCGTTCCGCCACTGTTTTTTGGCGGAGCTTCGGGTGACTGGCTCTATCGAGCTTTAGTGCTTCTTGTTATCGCCTGTCCGTGTGCGCTGGTGATTTCCACCCCAGTTTCAATTGCATCTGCCATTGGCGGAGCTTCTCGACATGGTGTTCTCATTAAAGGTGGTAAATATTTAGAGCTGTTAGGAAAAGTTAAAGCTGTAGCTTTTGATAAAACCAAAACTCTTACGTATGGCGAACCAAAAGTGACCGATGTCTTAACCTTCAACGGATTTTCTGAGGAAGAAGTGCTTGCCGATGCCGCGGGTATAGAAAACTTCTCCTCCCATCCTCTATCAAAAAGTATTCTTGATTTTGTTCAAGAAAAAGGTGTCACTCCGCATGCGATGGAGAAGTACGAAAACGTTACTGGGAAAGGCAGTAAAGCAACCTGCTTGGTTTGCAATAACCTTGAACACTGCATCGGCAATCTGAAGTTATTAAGTGCTCACAATATTTCTACAAAAGAAGTCATCGGCAAAGTTGAAAAACTTGAAAAGGAAGGGAAAACCGTTGTGCTTATAGGTGAAGGCGATAAGCTCGCGGGGCTACTTGCTATTTCCGATACAATCCGTGCAGAATCAAAAGAAACTATTGTAGAATTGAAACAATTAAATGTTGAAACGGCACTGCTGACTGGCGACAATATTCATACTGGACAGTATGTTGGCAATCTTCTTGGCATCACGGATATCTATGCTTCCCTGCTGCCTGATGAAAAAGTTAAAAAGATTGTTGAACTCAAAGATAAATTTCAGACTGTGGCCATGGTTGGAGATGGCGTAAATGATGCCCCTTCACTTGTGACGGCCAGTATTGGCATTGCAATGGGTGCAGGTGGATCAGATGTTGCGATTGAATCTTCAGATGTGGCTTTGATGAACAACAATATAAAAAATATACCTTATGCTATCAGACTTGGAAGAGAAACGCTTAAAACAATAAAACAAAACATCATTGCATCGCTTGGTGTGAAAGCAGTATTTCTATCCCTTGCCGTCTTTGGATTTACTCACCTTGAATATGCTATTGGCGCTGATTCAGGAATGGCGATTTTGGTAATCCTGAACAGCTTGAGACTATTTAAATTCAGTAAAGCCTAGGATTATGGATATAATAAATGCATTCATTTTAGGCATTATTGAGGGCTTTACTGAGTTTCTTCCCGTATCATCGACAGCTCATCTTATACTTGCGTCAAAAATTTTGAATATAGCCGATACGGAATATGTAAAAAGCTTCGAAATTATCATTCAGCTAGGTGCGATTTTATCGGTTGTCTTTTTGTACTGGAAATCTTTTTTACAGTGGGAAGTTATTAAACGCTTGGTAATTGCCTTTATACCAACGGGCATTATAGGCATTTTGCTCTATAAGCTTATCAAAACATACCTGATGGGCAATGTGAGCGTCGTCTTAGCAGCATTAATGTTGGGTGGTGTGATCATTATAGTATTCGAAAAGATGTTTCACTCAAAAAACGATGCCTCAGATGTCATCACAGATATTCCTTACAAAGACTGCTTTACAATTGGCTTGTTTCAGGCGCTTGCGGTCGTTCCTGGAGTTTCGCGATCAGCATCAACCATCATAGGAGGTTTATTGCTTGGACTCAACAGAAAGGCAATCGTTGAATTTTCTTTTTTACTTGCTATTCCTACCATGCTAGCGGCAACCTTGTTAGATTTATATAAAACTGCAGGTAGTTTCTCTATAGATCAGATTGGCTTTCTGACTGTTGGGTTTATAACTTCATTTTTCACAGCTTTATTTAGTATCAAATTTTTGTTAGCTTATATCAGAAAAAAGTCTTTCACTGTCTTTGGAGTTTACAGGGTAGCGATAGCACTGTTGTTTTTCCTGGTTTTCTTTTTGAAACCGACATGATTATAGGTCACAATATTTATTATTTTAACAATCAACTATGGAAAAAAATCTAACAAAAAGGGAGCGTAAGGAGTTGCGCAGACAGGAAAAAATGAATGAACAAACAAACTTGGAAC
>CAYVXT010000013.1:0-1596 GCA_964455485.1 uncultured Candidatus Saccharibacteria bacterium | reverse complement strand
TTACTGTCCGTACCATTGGCGATACCACTCTCGCATGGAGTTGATCTCCCGTGTCTGTGCCTCAATGATATCTTTGGCGAGCTGTTTCATTTCTGAACGATCGGTTGTCCGCTCTAGCATTTGTGCCATCATTACTGCCATTTGATGGTGCGGGATCATTTGCTCAATAAATGCCTTATCAAAATCCGCGGCATTTTTTAGTTGGTCGATATCGGTCGCATCGCCCATCATACCCATGTTCATCATACCCGAACCCATGCCATGACTAGTGCCCGCAAACACATCAGGCACGTCTTTACCAAACCAGCTCTTATACCACGTTTCCATCTGCTCGATTTCTGCGCTCTGAGTCCGTTTGATGTCTTGTGCCAACTGGAGTATCTCCGAATGCGTGCTTTTTTCCAAAGCAATTTCGGCCATTGTGATGGCATCATCATGGTGAGGAATCATCTGCTCGATGAAATGGGCGTCCATCCCCCCCATCATTTGGTTTTTATTCGCTGAGTTATTGAATCCCATCATCGGATTTTGATACCCCATCATGCCTCCCCATATAGGCATAATTAGTAGAGCGAGGATGAATCCGATAATCCCGCCCACCAGACCCGACATTAAAGTTTCCTTATTCATATTTTAAAAGATTAAGAACTAAAATTTATAGTTGAACTATACATTCCCATACCGCACAGAATTTCTATAGAATCCTTGGCCTGCGCAGCAGAAATTTTTATCTCTGTTGTCCCCGTAGGAGGCAAATTGGTTCTATAATTCAAAGCTGGTATCGAAATAGAAGAGGAACAATCGTATGTACCCTTCGTTTCAATTTCCAGTACAGTATCCTTGTTAGCTGCAGCGGTCACTTGATTTGGTGTATATCCTCCACGAGCAAGAATCTTTATGCGTTGCTCGTTCCCTTGTTGTACAAGAGGGTTTACACTCAAACTTAAAGTTTTATTATTTTTTTCACTATTATTTCCACTCGCTAAAACCCAGACAATTCCCAAGCCAAGTACCACGCTCACAGCAATTAAAGTTTTTTTTGACATATTTTTTATATATTAAATAAAGGTTTAATAATTCCAAGTCCTGCCAAACCTCCCAAGAATGCAAATACACCCAAACCTATTACCACAATTCCAGCTGATTGGTAAAAAATAGGAGCGGATTTGCTATTGGCAAATTTATAAGAACTAAATGAAATTAGTAACAACATAGGTAGAGTACCAAGTGAAAACATTAACATAATTATACCACCTTGAAGCCATGATCCACTCGCTAAAGAGGCGATTTGCATGGATTGAGTAAAGCCACATGGTAGAAAAAAAGTAGCGAGACCTGTTATCAGCGGAGCCCAGAAGCCTTGTTCTATTCTGGTTAATTTTTGGAAAAATGCTTTAGGCAGGGTAAGTTGCAGTCTTTTTGTAAATTGAAAAATACCAAGCAGATTAGTGCCAAGAATTACCATAACTAAAGCTGCAAATAATCCCAGGATTGCAGTTACGGTGTGATTGATTGAAATGGCGTTGCCAAGTAATCCCAAGAGCGCGCCAAGCATTGCAAAGCCGACAACTCTTCCAGTATGAAATAAAGCAAAAG
>CAYVXT010000012.1:0-4561 GCA_964455485.1 uncultured Candidatus Saccharibacteria bacterium | reverse complement strand
CATCACAAACTGCCAAACAAGTAATAATGCAAAAAATTAGAGAAGCTGAACGTGAATCAGTACTTACAGAATTTGGTCAAAGAGAAGGAGATATAGTGACTGGATCTGTACAGCGAATTGAACGTGGAAACATATTTGTAGATGTTGGAAGAGCGGTTGGTATATTGCCATACGAAGAGCAGATACCTGGCGAGAGATTTAGCCAAGGAGAAAGAATCCGCGCATATTTATATAGAGTTGAGGATGGACCAAAGGGTGTAGCTTTAAGACTTTCAAGGTCTCATCCAAGATTTTTAGTTAAACTTTTTGAAAACGAAGCACCCGAACTAGCTAACGGCACTATTGAAATAAAAAGTGTTGCAAGAGAAGCTGGTTCACGATCCAAGGTAGCCGTTGCAACAAATGACACATATGTAGACCCGGTTGGTTCTCTAGTTGGACAAAGAGGGGTAAGAGTAGCTACTGTAACCAGTGAGCTCGGGGGAGAAAAAATAGATGTTATCGAATGGTCAGACAGTGTGACTGATTATATCGAAGACGCACTTTCTCCAGCAAAAATTATTTCAGTTGAAATAGACGAGGCAAACCACCAGGCAAATGTGATCGTTTCTGAAGACCAACAGTCTTTAGCTATAGGAAAAGGTGGTCAAAACGTGCGCCTCGCCGCAAAATTGACCGGTTGGAGAATTGATATAAAATCAGTATCAGGGGAAGAAATAATGCAGGCTGAATAATAATTAAAAATTAGAATAATTTTAAGAAATATGAATTTATGGCACGAAATTGAACCTGGTTCAAAAGACAAGATGAATGTGATCATCGAAATAAACAAAGGTTCAAAAAACAAATACGAAATTGATAAAAAAACAGGTCTTATCGCACTCGACAGAGCGGCACACACCTCACAAGATTTTCCATTTGATTATGGTTTCGTCCCTCAGTCACTATGGCACGACAACGACCCCCTCGACGTAATAATGCTTACCACTTTCTCACTATTACCTGGAGTATTGGTACGAGCTCGACCGGTCGCTATCATGAACATGATCGACGGAGGTGAAGGCGACGACAAAATAATCGCAGTACCTTGTGATGATCCTCGCTGGGACCATGTGCAAGATCTAGAAGATATAAACAAACACACACTAAAGGAAATTGAGCACTTTTACTCAACCTACAAAAAACTTCAAAATAAAGTGGTTGAAGTGACAGGTTTTAAAAGCAAAGCTGATGCAGAAAATGCTTTTGAAGAAGGACTCAAGCTATACAGCGCTAAATTCAATAAATAATTAAGGTTTTCCACTTTCATATGGCAGCTCTTGGGCTATAATTTAAACATGCCTTTATTTAGGTGTTTATAATTAACTAATGTTTATGAAAAAAGTTTTATCAGTAAGTATTGGAGTGGTATTTGTATTTACACCACTTTTGACATTCGGTCACGCAAACCAACCAATCGCTATAGAGGGTAGTAGCACAGTAAAAGTAGGGACAAGCACAGAAGCAAGGATTAAGGCTAAAGTCGACCTTGATGAACGCAGAGCAGAGTTGGAAGCAAAAAAAGAAAGACTTAAGGCAGAGCTTGAGCAAAAAAAAGAGGATTTAAACGAAAGGATGGATGAGCGAAAAGATGCAATAAAAAATAAAATTGAAGAGAGAAAGGGTGAAATAGAAAACAAAATAGATGACCGAAAAGACAAGGTCATGGAAAATATCAAGGAGAGACTAGGTAAATTTACTCAGAACGTAGTTGAAAGATATAACGCCGCAATCGAGAGACTTGATAATTTGATGGAAAGAATTGATTCCAGGATAAGCAAATTGGAATCTGAAGGGGCAGATGTAACAAAAGCAAAAGAGCTTTCTGCACTAGCAAAAATAAAAATAGAAACCGCCAAAACTAGCGTTGCCGCTATCGAGATAGATTCTACATTAGCGCTTTCTGCATCTACTAGCAGCTCCACACCAGCATACCAGGAAGGTTTTCAAATCCTTCGAAGCCAACTCGAAAAAGCGAAAGGAGACATAAAGGCAGCTCATGCATCATTGATAGATATAATAGAAAATCTTAAACCCGGTCTAAATAAGAGACCAACCACTACCCCAACAACAGCGAGTTCAACAACAAATTAAATACTAATAATAATTAAAATGGATACTTTTAATCCAAGCCAGATGCCTCCAATGCAAGGAAATATCGAACCAAAAAAATCAATTGGACCATTGATTGCAGTTATTGTTATTCTTGTACTTATAATTGTTGGCGGTCTTTACTTTTTAAAGCAGAGGGTTTCCCAACCTGCCTATGTACCACCTCCCCAAGGAGACCAAGTTACAGAATCAATGAAGCAATATGGCACTTCAGACAGCCTTGATTCGATTGAAGCGGATCTAAATGCTTCAAACTATGACAATCTAGACCAAGGTGCAGCTACCATTCAAGCCGAACTTCAACAATAATAGAACATAAAAACCCCCCGAGGCTTAATAGCCTCGGGGGGTTTTTATTTGAAAAAAAGTGCATTATAAGTTATAATCCACGGGCTAAATTACTAAATTACAACTGTTATGAAATACGAAATAAAAACAAAAAAATTGCCTAAATCAGAAGTCGAGATAGAAGGCACAATACCAACAGAAGAGTTATCCAAAGCTAGAGACAAAGCAATCAAAAATTTTATACTTTCTGTTGAGTTGCCAGGATTTAGAAAGGGTCACGCGCCTGAAAAGATAGTCTTGGAGAAGATTGGCGAAGCAGCTATCATGGACGAAGCTGCAGACATTTTACTTAGGGAGCACTTCCCTCTTATTATTGAACAAGAAAAACACGACATAATAGGTAGACCAAATATTTCTATTACCAAACTGGCTCTAGGCAATCCAATGGAGTTCAAAGCAAAATTTGCTGTAATGCCTGAAATAAAACTTCCTGATTATAAGGAAATTGCAAAATCCACTTCCGCTAAAGCACCGTCAGAAAAAGAAGAAGCACAAGAAAAAGAAGTTGACGATGTACTTTTACAAATAAGAAAAAACAAAGCCCATTTTGATTGGCACAAGGCAAATCCTGATCATACGGAGCACGATCACCCAAATTTGGATAAGGAAGAGAGCCTCCCTGCACTAGATGATGAGCTTGCCAAACAGGCTGGTAATTTTAAAAATCTTGAGGAATTGAAAGCTAAAATAAGGGAAAATATTGTTTCAGACAAAAAAACAAAAAATGCTGAAAAAAAACGTGGGGCAATAATGGAGGCATTGATAGAAAAAACTCCTATCGATATGCCAGAAATATTGGTTGAGAGCGAAATTGAAAAGTCGCTCGCTCAAATGAAAGACGATATTGCTCGCATGGGTGGCAAATGGGAAGACTACATTGCTCACATAAAAAAGACTGAGGATGATTTAAAGAAAGATTTAAGAGAGTCTTCAGAAAAGAAAGCCAAAATCCAACTTATATTCAACAAAATTGCTGAAACCGAAAAGCTAGAACCAAACAAAGAAGTTTTGGAAGAGGAAGTAAAACATATCTTAGAGCACTATCCAGAATCATCTGAAACCAACGCTCGCATTTACGTCACCACCATTCTTTTAAACCAGGAGGTTTTGAAAATCTTGGAAAGCTAATTCTGCTATAACAATTAAGAACGATTTTAATTTATAAAAATCGTTAATTTGACGTACTGCATTTAATTATGTATCTTTTTTTATAGATGAGGAACACACCTATTCTGCCAGCAATTTTGATAGTAATGATCCTTCTGGCTCTCTTTTGGCTCACACCAAACATGAGAGAGAAGGAATTGCGGCCTCAGCCGCGCCTGACTGCGGAAGAAGCGCCCGCAGTAAAGTGAACAACCTGCCCCGTCGTGTGCCAAATGGTGTGCGACGGGCTTTCATTTTATTTCCCTTCCCTTGTAGTAAGAGAAGGGTTAGGGATGAGTTATTTTAGAAAGTCCTACTATTGCTGCGGTTTCGGCGCGGAGAGTGAGAGGTCCAAGGGAAAAAACCTTGGCCTTTTTTTGTTTGAAAATTTCCATTTCGCTTGGCGACCAACCGCCTTCGGGTCCGATAAAGACAGAAGCCCGAATCTGGGAGCTAGAATCTGGATTTTGAGTTCCCCCACTTAAGGCAAGAGAGGGCGAGTTATAAGCAGAAAAAGGAAACCCTGTTGAATCAAAAACTATTATATCCCCTTCCAAACCTTGCATGCTATCTGCTAACAACTGACTATTTACTATTTCCGGTACATCCGCCCTACCGCACTGTTCTGCTGCCTCGACTGTGATTTTATTTGCCCTTTCAATATTAAAACCCTTCTTCTCACTCCTTTCTGAAACAATTGGAACTATTTTTGAAACGCCAAGCTCAGTAGCTTTTTCAACTATCCATTCCATATTGTCTTTTTTTATTAGGGACTGATACAGAATTATTTTTTGTTTTGGCAAAATCCCTTCCCTTTTAGACACTAAGGTCAAAACAGCTTCACGGTTCGTAAGAGTTTCAAAAACCGCTGAGTATTCAAAGCCACTGCCATCAAAAACTACCACCTCGCAACCTA
>CAYVXT010000011.1:0-21829 GCA_964455485.1 uncultured Candidatus Saccharibacteria bacterium | reverse complement strand
TTACCATAGGTACTGACATAGAAAGCTCAAGGAAAGCGGTTGAGATTGCAGAACAAAATGAAAAGGTTTGGGCGTGTATTGGGGTGCACCCGGTAGATAACTCACCCCAAACCCCTCTCTTACAATCAAGAGAGGGGCTTTCCGGAACCTCTCTTGGAGTAAGAGAGGTCGAGACGAGTAGTCCGGGTGAGTTATTTAATGAAAGTGAATTTTCAAAACTTGTTCAAAGCTCAAAAGTGGTGGCGATAGGTGAGTGTGGGCTCGATTGGTTTAGGATTGAACCATCAAATCTAAAAAATGAAAGAAAGAGGCAGACAGAGTTGTTCAAAAAACAAATTGAGTTTGCTTTGGAACACGACAAGCCCCTAATGCTCCATTGTCGCGACAGCTACGACGATGTGCTCAATATTTTAAATGACTATAAAAAAGATGTGGGTGAAAAACTCAGAGGCAATTCACATTTTTTTGCTGGCAATGTAGATCAGGCTAAAAAATTTTTGGATTTAGGATTTACGCTCTCATTTACAGGGGTTATCACTTTCACACACGACTACGACGAAGCAATTCAATTTACTCCTATTGAATCAATAATGTCAGAAACAGATGCTCCATTTGTGGCCCCAGTGCCTTATAGAGGTAAGAGAAATGAGCCTGTATATGTAATGGAAGTTGTTAAAAAAATAGCTGAAATAAAGGGTTTAGAACTTGAAATGGTGAGAGAAACTCTTGTTAACAACGCTATAAAAAGTTTTAAAATTTTATGACATAATATAATTACCTTTATTGGTAATTATTTAATATGAAATTTAAATTATTAGCGCTCTCTATTATTGGAATTTTAAGCTTCGGATCATTTGTTTCGGCTCAAGTTGTGAGTCAAGATTTGTGTACGGGCAATATCAGGGTAGATAGGCAGGCGGCACAAGATTGTGTTACCAAAGCCCAAAATCAAGCTACTGCTAAGGGATATACTGCGACTTGTGTAGTGCAGGATGTAATGTTGGGATTTACTGACCCAAATACTAGCTTAAACTATACAATAAATTTACCCTGTACTATAAATGGCACAAGTGGTTTCTCGGCTGAGTTGTTAGCGGGATGGAACTCACCATCAGGCGTTATTAATCCAGGATGGGATACCTTGGCTCGGGATCTTGCAGCAAGGTCAAGTGCTGACTTGTCTAGAAATGCATTTGATCCTCTTGCGCCAATTCGTAATACTTACTCTCTAATAAAGAAGTACGATCCTTGTACGCATCAGTTTTTTGGTAGTTATCCTGCAACCCCAAACTCATATAGCCCAATATCAAGTGTTGCAGAAGTGAGGACTTTGCTTGCCTCTACTGATGGTAGGGCAGCAGCGGTTCCCACATGGATTGCAAATATTGTAAGGAACGCTCCTTCGCAGAGTCCAGTTTATGCACAAGCGGTGACTATTGGGCGCGGTGGTTATGTTTTAAATAACTATATACCAACCTCTCTTGCTGTTGACGTAAGTGCTGCTAACGTACCAAGTCAATTGCTTACAGCAAACTATGCACCAAATTGTTCTGTCGTATTTTCAGCTTTAGGTATCCAAACTCCAGGCGTACCCCCAACAACTGTTACAACCAACCCAAATACACCCACAAACACTAACACTAATACAAACACCAATATCTCAAATCCCGTGTCGCTACCCGTTTCAGTTGGTACAGGTTCGATAAATATTCCAGGACGCGTTACTACAAATTATAGTGGTAGTGCCTCATCTCAAACATTATCAAATGTCATCTCAGATTTGAGAAATCTGGTAACAAGTTACAGAGCTCAATTACAAAATATAAATACAATACAACCGGGCACATATACATCTTCTATTACGCCTACTATACCTTTAAGCAGTGGTCTTGGATCAAACTTTACAGTTACAGATGTTTGCAAACAGTTGGGAAGGGATTTGAAGGAGGGTGATCTTGGTACTGACGTTGTGACTTTGACTGAATTTTTAGTCAAAGAAGGCTTGTTGTCATCAACAAAGAGTACCTTTGATGCAGAAGTTAAGCAGGCAGTTGTACTTCTTCAGGAAAGGTATTTGAGTGAAATATTAGAGCCAGCCGGGCTTTCTGGTGGCACAGGGTATGTGGGTTCACTCACAAAGAGATTTATCAATTCAAAATTATGTCCAACCACAACAGATACTCCAATTAGCCGTATCAATACTGATTATACCAACAGTTATTTCAACAACACTTCTAACACAACAAATGGTCTGGGCCCAATTTTCACTACTAACGTTAAAGCATCAATGAAAGTTGGTGATAGTTGGTATGTTGTAATAACCGGCTTGAACCCCGGAGAAACAGCATATTTGGTTGGTGGTAAAAAAGTAAATGGTGTATATCCAACTGATAGGACGCCTTTTGTTGCAAATAGCTTTGGGACGATTATATTGACTGGTACACATGGTCAGGATGTGGTAGGTGAGTGGCAAATGACTTGGGTGCGATCAAATTTGGCTACCATTGCTACCTACAATTTCGTAGTGCAATAAGGTTGTAAATAACCACAATTCGTGATATACTTGGCAAATCTAAGCCAGAGGCGAATTTTACTATAACCCGCCTTTATTTTCCCAAGGAAACAAGGGATGTGCCGCTTAGATTATAAATATGCAAGAAAAATATGACGAAGGTGATCTTCAGGTGTATGAGTTAGGCTACCACATATTGCCTACTGTCCCTGAAGAAAAAATATCTGCTGAGGTTGGCAAGATACACAATATGATTTCTGAAAATCAGGGATCAGTTGTTAGCGAAGCGGCTCCAGTGATTAGAAATCTCGCTTATGATATCGAAAAGAAGATCGATACTAAAAATTTGAGATTTAATAAAGCGTATTTCGGATGGGTTAAGTTTGAAATCGCAAAAGGATACATTGAAAACATCAAAAAAATGATGGACCAAAATCCAGAAATTTTGAGATTTATCATTATTAAAACAGTGAAGGAAAATACTCTCTATACTCCCAAAGCTCCAGTTTTCAAAAAGGAGGTGCAAGAAGAAAAGGTTGTAGGTGAAGAGGTTGTTCAGCCACCGGTTTCTGAAGAGGAAATAGATAAGAGCATAGATGAATTAATCATTAGTTAATTTAAATTTTATTTTAATAATTTAAAATTAACTTATATGTATATCAACAAAGCAATTATCTACGGTAATCTGACTCGTGATCCTGAACTTAAGTCTTTACCATCTGGTGCTCAAGTTTGTGAGTTTAGTATAGCTACTAATAGGGTCTGGAAAGATAAAAATGGGACCAGACAAGACTCTACCGATTATCACAATGTTGTGGTTTTTGGAAAGCAAGCCGATCTTATAAAGCAGTATGTTCACAAAGGGAGCGGTTTGTTTGTTGAAGGTAGAATTCAAACTAGAAGCTGGGATGCACAAGATGGAACCAAAAGATATCGTACAGAAATTGTTGCGGATCGAATACAGTTTGGTCCAAAAAGTAGTGGTGGGGGACAATCTTCCGGAGCTCAGCCTGCAGCAGAGACCCCTAAGAGCAATAAAGATGATGTGCCCGCTATAGAATACCCAGAAGAAGAGATAAATGCAGAAGATATACCGTTCTAAATTATTCTGATTTCTAATTAAACTAATTATTCCAAAATTTATGGTAAAGAAAAATTGTTACTTTAAGCAAAATGGCATCAAGTATGTAGACTATAAGGACGTGGAGCTCTTGAAGAAGTTTGTAAACCCACACGCTAGAATCATGTCTAAGCAAAGGACTGGAGTTTCGACTGAATATCAAAAGAAACTATCTCTTGCTGTACAGCGCGCAAGGTATATGGCACTCATGCCATACGTCTCCAGGTAATTAGCTTAAAGCTAAAATAATAGAGCTACAAAAAATCCCCTGGTTTGGGGATTTTTTGCAAACCTTTATATTTTTTATTTCTTAGAGTCTTTCAACGTACTCACCGTTTTCAGTATTGATTTTAATAACATCACCTTCGTTTATAAAAAGAGGAGCGTTTACGGATGCACCAGTTTCAACTTTAACAACCTTGTTTCCACCTTGTGCAGTGTTGCCTTTGATTGCAGGAGGCGCTTCAACAACTTTCAAATCAACTTTTATAGGTAATTCTACTCCTATGACCTTATCATCAAACATCACCGCTTTTGCGATCGCGTCCTTTTTTAAAAATCTTGATCCAAATCCAATTTGTATAGCAGAAAGAGGGAAGCGGTTTGCTGGGTTGCCGTCCTCGTGGAACCAATATTCACCCTGCCTTTCATATATAAACTTTATGTCTTTGTATTCAATATCAGCCTCCTCTGCTTTTTCAGATTGACCAAAAGAATACTCGGTCACTCGACCGGTAATCATATTTTTTAATTTAGTAGCGTTTACAGGCTTTCTTTGTTGTTTTCGAAAGACGTGGCTCGTCACTACCTCCCATGGTTCATTATCATGGATAATGACTTTCCCTGGCACAATTTCATTATATTCCAACATAACGGGAATTAGGGTACCACAATCATGTAAAATTCACAAACTATTCTTCTGGCTCTTCGTCTTCCTCGTTTTCACTAACTTCTTTGACGGGTACGATAGATCCATTGTTTTCCATAAGTTTGGTTTTGATTTGCTCTAAAATTTCTTCCGACATTTTAGGATCTTCTTTAAGCATTTGGCGAGTAGCGTCGTAGCCGCGGGCTAGGGGAGTATCACCATATTTATATGAGGCACCTGATTTCTGGATGACACCCATCTTTTCACCAAGGGCTATTATCTCTCCTTCTCTTGAAATTCCTTCATTGTACATTAGGTCAAATTCTGTTTGTCTGAATGGGGCAGCAACCTTGTTTTTTACTACTTTAACCCTTACTCGGCCACCCATGACTTCCTCACCTTTTTTTATTTGAGCAATTCTTCGTATATCCAATCTTACTGATGTATAAAATTTAAGTGCCTTACCTCCAGGAGTAGTTTCTGGATTTCCAAACATTACACCAATCTGCATTCTTATTTGGTTTAAGAAAATCACAATAGTTTTTGATTTTGCAGTGATAGCGGTGAGTTTCCTTAAAGCCTGGCTCATGAGTCGCGCTTGTTTTCCAACGTGTTGGGCACCCATGTCTCCTTCGATCTCGTCTCTCGGAGTAAGAGCTGCAACTGAGTCTATGACAATAACATCAATTTTGCCTGACCTTACCAAAGACTCTACTATTTCAAGTGCTTGCTCTCCGTTGTCTGGTTGAGAAACTAAAAGCTCATCAATTTTTACTCCAATACGCTTGGCGTATTCGGGGTCAAGTGCGTGTTCGGCATCAATAAAAGCACAAATACCCCCGGCCTTTTGAGCTTCAGCTACTATGTGTAGCGATAGTGTTGTTTTACCGCTTGATTCTGGACCGAAGATTTCAATTATTCTACCTCGTGGCATACCACCAACACCTAGCGCAACATCAAGCCCTACTGAACCTGTAGAAACCACCCCCACGTTTACTTTAGGTGTGTCGCCTAGCATCATTATGGCTTCGTCGCCAAACTTTGTCTTTATTTCTCTTATTGCATCAATAACTCTAGAGTCACTCTTGCTGGGCTCTGCCTTGTTTGATTGTTTTGATTTTTCTTTCTTTGCCATGTTGTTGATGTTAATTTTCCAAATTGCTATTAGTATTTGTTGATGTGCCCTCGTTCCACATAGGTTCTTTGTAATATATTTTTATCATTTCTTCAGATTCGTTTTTAAATCTATCCTTTGCTTTTACGGCGATTATATTAAATCCTGGGGAAAGGAGCAATTTTTCTTCAAATAAGCCTTCTGTGTCTGCATAAATTGGTCTCTCATTTAAACTTAAGTAACTCATATTCTTTACTCTACCTTTAACAATTACAACTTTATTTGTAGTTTCTGTGGCGTTTGTTGGGCTAAGTATTTCCAAAGAGGGTCCAAAAAGCAACTCACGTGAATTGAATATCCCATATGATATTAACAAAATCACTAATGTGGTAATGATGAACGTCTTCGCTCTTGGTTTTTGATCACAAGGGTATGCATAAAGAGCAACTTGAACTTTTGATGAAGGTTTTTTGTTAAAAAATACCATACATTTATTGCTGATCTACCTGATCGCTATCATCTGTGACAAAACCACCTTCAGGTTTGATCAATACCTCTCTTGGTTTAGCTCCTTCTCCAGGTCCAATAACCCCTTTATCTTCAAGAATATCTATAAGTCTTGCCGCTCTAGCATATCCAATTCTTAATCGGCGTTGGAGGTAAGATGTCGATGCTTTTCCTGCTCGCATGACAATTTCCCGTGCTTCTTCGTATAAGTCATCTTCAGGATCGTCATCACTATCCATTGAATCAAACAATACATTTTTAGCTTGCTCTGTTTCAAAATTTATATCAGAAGGAACGTCATTTTCAGAATTTTTTGCTAGATATTCAGCTACTTTTTTTACTTCTGATTCTGAAATATAAGGCGATTGAAGCCTAATAGGTTTAGACATTTCACCAGATTGAAAGAGCATGTCTCCGGCACCAAGCAATTTTTCTGCACCTGCAGAGTCAAGTATTGTACGGGAATCAAATTGGGAAGCTACTTGAAGGGCGATACGGGTCGGTACGTTTGCTTTAATGAGTCCTGTAATCACATTTACCGAAGGCCTCTGTGTGGAAAGTATGAGGTGTATGCCGACAGCGCGGCTCATTTGGGCAAGTCGTACGATTGCTGCCTCTAGCTCCCTTGGGTAGGCCTGCATTATATCTGCCAATTCATCAATAACAATTACTATGTAAGGCATCACATCTGGAAGTGCGAGCGGGTCTCCACCATCTTTTTTATGTCTTTCAAGTTCAGGACTCAATATGTTTTTGTGGTAAGACTCAATGTCTCTAACTTTATTTTTTTCGAGTATGTCATAACGTCGATCCATTTCTTTTGCTGCCCACTTCAAAGCCATGATAGCTTTCTTGGCTTCTGTTACTACAGGCGTTAAAAGGTGAGGGGTTTTGTTGTACAAGGTAAGCTCAACGCGTTTTGGGTCAATCATTATAAACTTCAGATTTTCTGGAGAGTTGCGGAAAAGAAGAGAGTTGATGATCACGTGGATAGTAACTGATTTGCCGCTACCAGTTGCTCCGGCAATAAGCAGGTGGGGCATCTTTGCTAAATTGTGAAAAGTGGAGGACCCGGTAATGCCTTTACCCAAAGCTACCATCAAAGGTTTTTCTGAATCTGCATACTCATTTTGAGACAATAAGGAGGCCAGCCCTACTGTAGTTTTGGTAACGTTTGGAATTTCTATACCAACAAGCGACTTACCAGGAATTGGGGCCTCAATACGTACTGGGTGTGCAGCGAGGGCTAATTCGAGGTTGTTTTGTAATCCTAAAATTTTTGAAAGTTTTACTCCTTCAGCTGGCTTTAGGGCGTATCGGGTCACGGATGGACCAATAGAAATCTCATCCATCTCAACGATTATTCCAAAGTTTTGAAGGGTTCGTTTAATAATGTTGGCATTTGCTTTTATATCACCCACTTCTGGTCGCCCTTTGTCTCTTTCAAGCAATGAAAGTGGGGGAGGGGTAAAGGGTTTAAATATGCTGCTGTTTTTGAAAATATTTATTTCTGCGACATCATCCTTGGTTGGTTTTTTAGCCATAGGAACCTGTTCAGCCACCTTGTCCTTCATTTTCATTGGTTCGGCGACTGGAATACCATTGTTTATAATCTTCGCCTCTGCTTCAACTGGTTCGTCTTCAGACTTCTTTTTAAGGAAAATTGAAGATATAGATGATAAATTAATCGCTGTATCAAATATTACAAGAATACTAATTATAATCAGCGCGCCTAAAATAACAGCTGTAGCGGCAGTATCGAATACTTTCACTAATGGAGTTTTTAATGCTTTACCAATCAAACCTCCTTCATTTGAAAAGGCCAAATCTAATAAGGCGAGAGACCCGGATAAAAAAAGTACAGCTCCAAGAGCTTTTATAGTACCGAAAGAGTGCTTAAGATTTTTTGCAAATGATATAGATAAAAGTAGAAACAACAATGGCAACAAAAAATATCCCAAACCAAATAGTATGGTAAGTATGGAGTAAAGTTTGTTTCCAATTCCCCCCGCCATACCAAAAGGTGCTAAGCCAAATATGACAAAAGCAACAAATAAGCTAACTGCAAATATCCAAGAAACAGTCTCTGTTTTTAAAGAGCCTGAATTAACAGTCTCATCTTTTATAGTTTTCTTTTTTCTCCTTCCCATACTCAAATAATATCACACGCTTACGTGTTATTTGTGCTAAACGGTGTATTTCTTGAAATGTATGACTAAACAATCAATATTTTAGAGATTTGACTTGCCCTAAAAGACAGCATATCCTTAACCCCAAGCCCTATTGACCGATATTGACTTTTAACGTCCGTTAGTATATAATATAAAGGACAATATAAAGAACAGCAAAAATATGGCTTTAAATATAGGTCAAATACAATGTCTGATATAATTGCTATAGAACAAAATAATACAAACTTCACTGTTTTACATAATAAATCATACCGTCTAGCTGCGGCAGTTTTTACAATATCTAACATAATAGACACCGGTGAAGAATTGAGGACAAAGATCAGAAACTTGTCTTTAGACCTGGTGTCCATGACTGTAAATTTAAGAGACATAAACTTTTCTGATGCGCGCAAATTAGTCTTAGATATAGAAAAGAGGGCGATTGAATTGATGTCCCTTTTAGACATAGCATCTATCGCTGGGCTCATATCTAAAATGAATGGGGATATATTGAAAGACGAGTTCGGTTCGTTTATAAGCGAGTTACAAAATTTCTCAAAAAAGTTCGAAGAAAATCGCAATGTTTCTGTCAACAATATTTTTATCGATAACACTCTTATAAAATCTCCAAGTTATGCACCTATGCCAAATAAAGATGTTGCGAAGTTGAAGACCGATTCAAATCCTACCGTGATTAATCCGTCAAAAAACTATTCAGATGTAAACGGCGGATCAAAAAGAAAGGATAATCGAAAAGCAGCAATTCTCGAATATATTAAAGGACATAGCGATGCAAACATAAAAGACATTGCTCCTAATGTGGTTGGTTGTAGTGAAAAAACAATACAACGTGAGTTAATAGCGCTTATTGAAGAAGGTAAAATTAAAAAAATTGGTGAGAGGAGGTGGAGCCGATATTCAATAATATAAGAGGGAAAAAACGCCAAGCTCTGCAAGGATCAGGCATTGCATACGTCGTAAGATTAGGGATGAGTATGCGTTCGGTGGCGGATCGTTGTGGGGTTTGACCAGGACCCTAAATTATGCAATACTCATGAAGCTGCTTTATCCACATCTTTGCTTTTGCAAGGCCTGGATTATAGCGGTAAAATCTGGTTGTCGGTCTTTGACAATTTAATATGTCCTAAAAATTTTCTGACATTCGGTTATTGTTCCTAAAATTTACTGATACCATCCGCATGACCAAATTCTTTTTATCGCTAAACTGGCTATTTCTTGTCGATTACAGAGGTAGTCTTTGGTTTAGTTGAAATCTTGGTTGAGACAATTCATATATATGAATATGAATACGAAAGTATTTATGTTTATGTGAACGGTCTTTCACAAGATCAATTAATAGTCCAAAATTATTTATTAGAGATAAGTCAGCTATCTGCAAAGGTATATTGGCTTATAAAAATCATTCAAAATTTCATTAAAAAAACATTAGTATAAATTGATGAATTTTGGGTGGGTTAAAAATTTATGAAATTAAAATCACGAGTTTTCGCAGGCTTTGTAGGCGCAGCAATGATTTTGAGCTCAGTAGCTATTCCAGCTTCTGCTCAAACAACAGCTGAACTTACAGCTCAGATCAATAGCTTGCTCGCAATGATCGCTCAGCTCCAAGCACAAGTTGGACAGGGTGGTTCAACTTCAACAGTTGGCGGTGCAAGCATGATGTTTACTAGCGACCTTACAGTAGGTTCTACTGGAGCACAGGTTACTGCTCTCCAGCAGTGGTTAGCTTCAAAGGGTTATTTGATGATGCCAGCAGGCACAGCATATGGCTACTTTGGAAATTTGACCAAGAGCGCATTGGCTAAGTACCAGGCAGAGGCTGGAATTTCTCCAGCTTCAGGTTACTTCGGTCCTATCACTAGGGCTAAAGTAAATGCTATGGCTTCAGTTCCAACAACTCCTACTACTCCTACTACTCCAACAACCGGAACTGGCATAACAACTCCTGGCGTTGAAGGTACTATCACAGTAACTTCAAACAATTCAGGTTTGGTATCTACAGCTTACGAAGGTGACTCAATGATCGGTGTTTTGGGCTTCAATGTTGAAGCTAAAACTTCTGACGTTGCAGTACAGAGAATCAAGCTTCAGCTTGGCTCTGCTACTACACTTTTGTGGAGAAAAGGATACTCAAAGTTGTATGTAACAGATGGTTCAAACACACTCGCTTCAGTTGACCTAAACAGCGGAACAGTTGTTAAGGAAGGCAGCGACTACTTTGTAACCGTTACAGGTTTCAACTTTGTAGTTCCAAAGGGCCAAAAGAAGCAGATAATCATCAAGGCTGATGTTTACTCTTCAATTGACTCTTCTGACAGAACAAGCCTTGGAAGCGTATCTTTGAGCTTGGTTGCTAACGGCGTAAGAGGTGTGGACGGTGCTGGTATTGATCAGTACAGCCCATCTTCTGCAATCTCAAGGACTACATCCTTCAGTGCAGAATTGTCAGAGACAGCTACTTTGAAGGCATCTTTGAACAACTCTTCACCTAAGGCACAGACAATCATTGCTTCAGAGGGCTCAAGCGACAACGAGCTCGATAAGGCAACATTCCTTGTCTTCGATCTTAAGGCTGAAAAGGATGATGTTACTCTCACAGATCTTACAGTTGACGTAACTTACAGCGGCTCAGGTGCAGCTACAGTTACAACTGTATACCTCTTTGATGGTTCAACAGAAATTGACAACGCATCTTCAAACGGTGTTGTTGCAACCTTCTCAGATCTTGACTACGTAATTCCAAAGGATACAACCAAAACTTTGACAGTTAAGGGTGATATCCGAAGCGCAAACGGCACAGTTAGAACAATTGCTCTTGATATCGACACTGCTGATCTTACAGCAGAGAACGCTCAGGGCGATGCTATAACTGAAAGCGGTTCTGCTCAGGGTTACACTATGAGCGTAAGGAGCACAGGTGCTGAAGTTTCTTTGGTTTCAAAGAGCGTAAACACCTCAGGTGTTGCACAAACAAGCAGCAACCCACTAAGTACATCAACTCTCACAGCTACCTTCAATGTTAAGGTTAAGGCTTTGGGTGGTGATCTCTACTTGGGTACAGTTGCTTCAAGCACCCCTTCATTCCCTGCTACAGCCTTCAAGTTGTACAAGAATGGTGTGGCTGCAAGCTTCAACTTGTCAACATCAACTTCTTACACAATCCCTTCAGTATGTACATCTTCTGGAACAAACAGCTGTTTGCTCTCAGAGGGTAACGAAGTTACTATCCCTGTAACCTTCCAGGTTCCTGGCAGGTACGGATCAGCTTCTCCAGTTGACTCAGGTCTCTACTCTGTAGGTCTTGAGGCTGTATACTGGAATGGTACATCTGGCTCAGCTACCTTCATGGCTGGTGAGACAGATTGGAGGACTTCAGATGTAAGCTTCCCTTAAGTCTAGCTTAAGGAAATATCAAACTAACTACGGTTAGTGAGATAACAAAAAATCCCCGAAAGGGGATTTTTTGTTATCTCATAAATTATTTATCCACTCGAAATCAACAGGTTATCAACAGTTTGCTATCCACATAGATATGATGGGGAGGGTGGCCATATAAAAATAAAAATTATGATAAAATTTTAGAATATAAACCTATGCGTTACTTAGATAAATCATTTTTCAAATTCACTTTTGGATTTTTGTGTATTATTGCTTTGAGTCTTGCCCTTATGGCAATAGCTGCAAATTTTGATAAAGCTGATGAACAGGCTTCTGCTCCGCTTTATATAAATTGATGAAAAAATTTTATTATTTTTTGATATTGATAGCACTAATAACCCCATGTTTTAGTGCGGCTTCAAGTGTGTATAAAATATCTTTCACTACCGAAGAAAGGTCTGTAAAACCAGGAGAATTGTCATCGGCTATAACGATTCAAACTCAAGACTCAAGCGGAAGCCTGGTACAAACTCCAGAAACTTTAGATCTTGAATTTGAATCCTCTTCTCCTACCGGAGAATTTTTAGGAAGTTCGGGAAACCCTGCAACTAAAACTATGAGCAAAAATACTTCTAACCGTACTTTCTACTATAAAGATAGTTCCGCAGGAACTTTTTTGATTAAAGTGACTGCTACAGGAAGAGATACTGGGGAGGTTTGGAGTGTGGAACAAAATATAATAGTTTCGGATTCTGCTACAGATCAGAATGATGGCAATGGAGAGGTGTTGAGTGCTAGTACCGAAAATAGTTTATCTTCAACTTCCGGATCTTCTCAACCTAAAAATGGCACGGTCAGTGCCTTGCTTGAAGTATATGCAGGTCCAAATAGACTCACGGCACCCGGAAGTCCAATAAACTTTCAAGCCCAAGTAAAGAAAAATGGTTCAGCAAACCAATCATTAAAATTTTATTGGTCTTTTGGGGATGGGCATGTAGCAAATGGGGAAATAGTTTCTCATACATATAAATATCCTGGCGAATATGCCGTAGTTTTAAATGCAAAATCAGGTAATGTTTTTGCAACAAGCAGACTTAAGGTTTTAGTTTCAAAACCAGAAATTATCATTGAAGATAATGATGACTATCTCTTAATAAAAAATAATTCAAATTCTGAAGTCAACCTATTTAATTGGAAAATTGTATTTAATGGGTTTGGTTTTGTATTTCAACCCGATACAATAGTGTTAGCAAAGTCTTCAATTATGTTAGATAAATCACTTTTAAAAATGAAAGGGGAGGCTGAGCAGGGCTTGTTATTGAAAAATTTTTCTGGAGATGTTGTATTCCGCTCGATGGGAAAACCAAACAAAGATGAAATATTAAAGATGAATGCAGACCTGGCCTCTGCTCAAATCAAAGTCAATGAAATATTGGGTTTGGTTCAGAAAAAAGAGGTTGTCGCTACATCAGATTATGCTGAAAAAATAACTTCTCCGGATATTTCGATCCAAGATGAGGCTCATGATACTTATCCTACAGATGAAAACAGTATTTTGTTTGAATCTGAAAAAAACGATAGCCTTTTTAACAAGTTGACAAATCTTGTAAAAAGAGTATTTTATAAATAACGGCTTCGGAGACTGTAGGTCGGTCCTGCTTGCCCAGCGTAGCTTTAGCGAAGTTGGGAGCGAACCCAAGGTTTGTCCTTAGGTGAAAGTAGGCCATAAAACATCCTGCAATAGATGCCAGAAAACGCTTAAGTGTTTTCTGTATTCTCCTCCGCCTTGGGCGGATTTTTCATTCAGAAATGAGTGAGCCGGAAGGTCGAGAAAATTAAAATCTAAAAAATAAAAGCGTAAAATTGAATTTTAAATTTTTCACTTTACGTTTTTCGCTTATAACGTGGCAATAAAAAAGGAAAAAAAGAAGGAGATTTTTGCGGCTCTTGAAAAAGCAGTAAAAGGCTCTAAGTCAATAGTGTTCGTAAACTTCAACAAACTACTAGTGAAGGATGTTTCCGAATTGAGACGATCTCTCAAAAAAGAAAATGTATCCTACATGGTGGCAAAGAAGACCATCTTTAAGAAGGCCCTCGGTGGCACTTCTGTAAAAGGAAATATTCCTGAGATGAAAGGTGAGCTTGCAGTAGCTTACTTATCGGTTGAAGCTTCAACGAAGGAAGACGGTGACCTACTTGCTCCAGCAAGAGGGGTATACGAATTCCAAAAGAAACTCGATGGAAAGGTAAATATTATTGGAGGTATTTTTGATGGTGAATATAAATCAAAAGATGAGATGGTAAGCATTGCTTCCATCCCTTCACTCCAAGTGTTGCGTGGTATGTTTGTTAATATTATAAACTCACCAATACAGAGATTTGCTATCGCTCTTAACCAGATAGCAGAGAAGAAAAATTAATTACATTAACACGACACCAATTACGAATGAAAATCGAATGACACGAATAAAAAATCTTTTTATATTCGTAAATTCGCATGGATTCGTGGATTAGTGTCGCATAACAAATATTATGGACGAAGTTAAAAATGAAGGAGCAGATGTTGCAGTACCTGCAAAATTTGCAAAGATTGTAGACGAAATTGAAAAAATGTCAGTGCTTGATCTTCACGAATTAGTAAAAGTATTTGAAGCAAAGTTTGGCGTGTCAGCTGCTGCTGTAGCTGCTGCTCCAGCAGCTGGTGCTGGAGCTGCCGCTGCGGAAGAGAAATCATCTTTCACAGTTGAGCTTGCTGATGGTGGTGCAAACAAAATTGCGGTTATCAAGGTAGTAAAGGAGGTTTTGGCTCTTGGCCTTAAGGATGCAAAGGATAAAGTTGACGGTGCGCCAGTAGTGCTCGCTGAAAATATGAAAAAGGAGGACGCTGAAAACTTGAAGAAAGCAATTGAGGAGGCCGGAGGAAAAGTTGCTTTGAAATAAGCAAAGCTTATTCAAAGAACTTTTCCGAAGGTGCAGAATTTTTCCCACAAAGAAAAATTCTGCCAAGGAGGAAAATTATCCGTGACAAAGTTGCTTTGAAATAACTCACCTCGCTCTTCACAAGCTCAGAGTCGACCTCTCTTACTACAAGAGAGGTAAAAACCAAAAAGAAAAAACGGCCCGGGCGGTCAACGCCCCGGGTCGTTTTGGTTAGAGAACATCTTGCGCTCACTTCTGGTTTGCCAGAATTTTTTGCACCGGGATTTTCAAAAACGTTGGTGTTTTGATTACTCCGGCCTCGGTGAGTATGGCTACTACACCAAGTATGGCGATGACCAGAATAGTGACCAATCCTCTTTCAATTATACCTTCTGTCACTCACCACCTCCTGAAAAGAAATTTGAAAAAGTACACAACGAACTTTCCGGTCTCCTGCAACCACTCCTGCGGTGTGAAGGATTGCTCCCATGCCACTTTGTAATGGACACACCATTTCCAACTGGCAAGAAAAAACCAGCAGAGCCAGACGCGGGGCATGTGTCCCAAGTTGGTGCACACATAAACTTCTGGATGGTGAATCCAGTGTCGTTCAGAAATAGATTCAATTCGTTCTATTGCTGCCAACGTTTCCGCATAGGTTCCCCAAACTTCTCCTCTTATTCCGAGGGAGGTCGGATGGACTCTTTCTGAGCGCAAATACTTCTCCATCTGAGCGCCCATCGTCTCCTGGTCTGCTGAAGATTCATGGGGGCGCCCAGCGGTTAAAACAAAACGATCGTGAATGATCGGCTCCTTGTTTTTTCGCTTATTGTAAATGGAAATCAAAACATTGAGCCGGTGCATCGTCCCAAGTTGGTGCCAAGGGACTCCTGTACGAGGCTTACCATCAGGAAGCCAGTCATAAGCGTAGGCTACAAAAAAGGCCAAATCTAGTCCTCCTTCCGTATAATATTATATAATATTGTTATAGAAAATGCAAATTGAAGAGACCCGCTTAGTGCGGGTCTCGAGGGTCTTTGAGTTTCCAGATTCTTTTTTGTGTCAACCTGGTTAAGGCCGACACAGCGACGAGTTTGTCGCCCGGCTTGATTCTATTGCAGAATTCTTCCGAGCGGTGATCGTACATCTCATCGGTGTTTAGCACGAACCGGATCGTGCAAATATCTTCGTCGCCGAAGACGAGTTGCGTGTAGTCGTTGTGGTACGACTCCACTGTCACTGCCTTTGGTTCTCCAAAGGTCAGACAGCAACTGTCGATTATATCGTATGCTAGTAAAAAAACTACTAACACCGCGAAAAGAATGACCATCACATTCACAGCTGGTTCAGTTCTAGGGTGTTCTATCATATCCCTCCAAAAAAAATATAACACTTTTAATATATAAATCAATGGTTTGGAAAAAGTAATGACTGTTGGTAGAATATCATTCTTATGGACGTACTTGAAACACTTTTTGGCAGCTCGGCAAAAGTAAAAATAATTAAACTTTTTTTAATGAACCCTGAAACTGCTTTTGATATTTTACAGGTAGCAGAAAGAACTAAAGTTAGCCAAGGTGCTGCACGGAGTGAAATTTCAAACTTGGAAAAAGTTGGATTTGTAAAACATAAGTCTTATATAAAAGAATATAAAAAACAACAAGATAGGACCATTGTGACAGCAAAAAAAAGAGTTAGTGGTTGGGTGCTTGACCCTAAGTTTCCGTATCTTGAAGCGCTCACTTCTTTCCTTGCAAATATAAATCCGTTTAAACATAAAGATATCATCGAAAAAATATCTCGTGCTGGGAAAATACAACTCCTAATAATTTCAGGTATATTTATAAAATATGAAGAGGCAAGAGTTGATTTGCTTGTCGTGGGGGACAATATAAAACATGGGATGCTCGAAAATATTGTTAAAGGAATAGAGGCAACTATAGGTAAGGAAATTCGTTATTCAGTTTTTGAAACCTCAGAATTCGTTTATCGCAATTCAGTATTTGATAAACTCGTAAGAGACATACTCGACTATCCTCATGAAAAGATCATAGATAGGTTAGGAATATAATTTCGCTATTTTTCATTATCCACATTGTATATTGCCATTGTATTTATTTGGTATATATTTCATTGTGTAATTATTAGTCATTTTATAATTTAAATATCATGGCAATTGGAACTTGGAGCGAAGTTTTGTCTCTGTCGTTTACAAATTTATGGATGGGGGTCATAAGCTTTGTACCGAATCTTATCGTTGCTATCATCATAGTCCTTATAGGTTGGGGCATCGGTGTATTGTTTGGAAGGATAGTTGCTCAAATCATAAGTGTTTTGAAGATAGATGAGGCTCTAAAAAGGGCAGGGGTTGAAAGTTTCTTAAACCGCGGCGGTATCAACTTGAACTCAGGTGCTTTTTTGGGCGGTTTGGTTAGATGGTTCGTAATACTAGTTTTCTTGATTGGCGCTTTTGAGGTGTTGAACCTTTCTCAAGTAACTGCATTTTTGCGAGACATCTTAAATTATTTGCCTCAGGTTATAGTTGCTGTGCTCATATTGATTGCTGCAGGTATTGTAAGTGATGCGATGAGAAAGATTGTACTCTCATCTGCAATGACTGCCGAAATTACTTCTGCACCATTTTTGGCAACAGTAACAGGATGGGTTATTTGGATTTTTGCAGTTTTGGTAGCACTTTCACAGCTTGGTATAGCGGTTGGTTTCGTGCAAACAATCTTTACTGGATTGGTAGTAGCACTATCTTTGGCGCTTGGATTGTCATTTGGTTTGGGTGGTCAAGAAGCAGCCCAGAGAGTGATAGAAAAAGTAAGCAAAGAGATTTCAAGCAAAAAGTAGTTTAGTATAGATAAAACATACAAAAAATCGCCTTAAAATAGGCGATTTTTTGTACCAATTTTCATCCACAGCTTCTTCACACCCTTATATAAAATGGTCATTTGACAGGTTTTTTTATCCGTGTATACTTCTCATTACCAATGTTAAGCAGGCTAAAAACTTGAAGGAATTATGAGGGTTAGATACCCTCTGCCTTCGATTGAGCCAGCTTCTCATAAGGGAGCTGTTTTCTTTTCTCGACATCACTTTTGCAGGTAGTTTGGAAAGGTGATGCCGGGAGCAAGAATAGGAAAAAGGAAGCACGACTGAATTTTGACATTTTAATTCCACTACGACATCGCTTTTGATGAGTTTTGAGTTTACTCCTGATTTTATTGGGGGTTCACCTGGAGCTCGTCGAGGGGTCTTTGTTTGTCGGAAGTGGGGCAAGGTAATAACTGCCTTTTGAACTACCAGTTGTGGTTGGTCTCATAAGGCAGGATGAAAACCCCGTAAAAGAAAAATGAAAATTTTTCTCACGGGGCAAAACCGCGTGATCCTGAGTTTATCAAAGGATTTTACGCGGGTGGTTTTTGAATTTCCTAATAGGAAATTCAAGGGCGTATGGTGGATGCCTTGGCTAGAAATAGCGATGAAGGACGTAGCGTGGCTGCGATAAGCTTCGGGGAGGTGCCTAGCAACCGTTAATCCGAAGATTTCCGAATGGGGAAACCCCCTGTGCTTGCACAGGATGTGCTTCGCACACAGTTTAAAAGTAAAAAGTTAACAAGTTAAAAAGTTAGGAATTTCCAAACTTTCAAACTTGCGCCTTTAAAACTTTTGACTTGCGTGCGGAGCACAAGCACACCCTGGGAAGTAAAACATTTCAGTACCAGGAGGAAAAGAAAACAATTGTTATTCCGTAAGTAGCGGCGAGCGAAAGCGGAGAAGCCCAAACCCTGAGCCGTAAGGCGAAGGGGGTTGTAAGGCAGAGACGTTGTGTTTACACAAGGAAAGTTAAAAAATTATTTGTTAGAAGAAGCTTCTGGAAAGAAGCGCCCCAGAGGGTAATAGCCCCGTAGTCGAAAACAAATAATCTTTCTTGTTTCTGTTCTTGAGTACCTCGAGACACGAGTAGCTCGGGGGAACCAGCCGGAACTAACCGGTAAGGCTAAATATATTTCTAGACCGATAGTGAACTAGTACCGTGAGGGAAAGGTGAAAAGTAGCCCGGTGAGGGCGGTGAAATAGACCTGAAACCATATGCCTACAAGGAGTCAGAGCGGGCGCTTGCGTCCGTCATGGCGTGCCTATTGAAGAATGAGCCAACGAGTTAATGTATGCGGTTGCCGAAGTGGTCGACCCACGTTAGGCAAAGTGAAAGCGAGCGTGAATAGCGCGAATTTAAAATCGTATACATTAGACCCGAAGCCAGGTGAGCTTGCCATGGGCAGGGTGAAGGTAACCGAAAGGTTGCTGGAGGCCCGAACCAGTTGGTCGTGCAATTCCTTTGGATGACCTGTGGTAAGGAGTGAAAAGCTAATCGAACCTGGTAATAGCTGGTTTTCTCCGAAAGAGCTTTTGGGTTCGCGTCATGCGTTCCTTATAGGGGTAGAGCACTGGAAGGTCTGGACAGGGCGAAAGCTCGCTAGACCTATCAAACTCCGAATACTATAAGTTAAAGCGTGGCAGTTAGACGGCGGGGGCTAAGCTCCGTTCGTCAAAAGGGAAACAGCCCTTGATCTCAATTTAAGGTCCCTAAATCATAGCTAAGTGCACTTAAGGCGGTGAAATTTCCGAGACAATGAGGAGGTTGGCTTAGAAGCAGCCACCCTTTAAAGAAAGCGTAACAGCTCACTCATTCAGAGACTTTGCGCCGAAGATAATCGGGGCTAAGCTATGTACCGAAACTGAGGGTTTGTAAGCTTCATCAAGAATTTTTGTTCTTTTGTTTTCCGCAAGTGCGGGAGTGTCGTCTATTGGAAGGACGCGGTTGCCACTGGTGCGATGGAACCAGTTTAAAAAAACCGAAAGTGGGGTTCGAATCCCTGCACTCCCGCCACTCCCTTGTTGGAGTGATAAAGTTTTAGCGAATTTTGATTTTAAAATTTGCATTCTTGGTGAAGCTTGCAAGCGGTAGGAGAATATTCCACTCTGCAGTGAAGGCAAAGGGGTGACCCATGCTGGAGCGTGTGGAAGTAAGAATGTTGGCACAAGTAACCACAATGACGCTGAAAACGCGTCACGCCGAAAGACTAAGGTTTCCTTTCCGATGTCAATCAGGGAAGGGTTAGTCGGGCCTAAGGGGATGACGAAAGTCGAACCCGATGGACACACAGTTAATATTCCGTGACCTGTTTTTATTTCGATGGAGCGACGGAGTGCAGTATGCAAAGCACATTATTGGATTTGATGTCTGTGCTCTCAGAGTATCGCGTAGGAAAATCCGCGCGGTTCTGTTAAATCAGAAACTCAAGGAGTATGGCAATCTGGGACTTCGGTTCTGGAGAGTTTGCAAAGCGCGCTTCCAAGAAAAACTTCTAAGATTAGATAAGAACAGACCGTACCGTAAACCGACACAGGTAGTCAGGTCGAGAAGACCAAGGCGAACGAGTGAGATGTCCCCAAGGAACTCGGCAAAAAATCGGCCGTACCTTCGGTATAAGGCCTGCCTCTCGCAAGAGAGGCCGCAGCTAAAGAATCCCTGGCGACTGTTTATCAAAAACACAGCTCCCTGCGAACTCGTAAGAGGATGTATAGGGGGTGACACCTGACCAATGCCAGAAGGTCAAACAATGGCGGTATGCATCATAAGTGAACAGGAAAGTTCAAAGTTAGAAAGGCGCAAGTTAAAAAGTTTTGAATTTACTTTCAAACTTTATTACTTTCAAACTTTTTAACTCACGAATGTAATTTCGTGTTCAGTTTGATGTATGCTGACTATTGTAAGCCCTGGTGAATGTCGGCAATAACTATAATTGTCCTAAGGTTTTGGTTTTCTCAAAGAGGAAATCAAAAGGACTGGGACAGTTATAAAGATAAATGGTTTAGACATAAGAGTAAGAGATAGTTAAAAAGTTTAGTTACACAAAAAAGAAGCTACCTGCAATGCAGTAATGCGTTGCTAGTCCAAACATGGTTAACAAGCGCACCAACACCATGGCTCCGAATCCCTTAAATTGGGAAGGAGTAAGATAGAGTCCAACTTGAAGGAATAGTTGAGCGAAATTCCTTGTCTGGTAATTGAATTGCCAGTCCAGACAGTGATGTCTGGAAAAAATTCGGCTTATAACGGTGAAGCCCGATCCTTGAAAAGGAGGGTAATACCGTGGGAAGTTGTTCAGTACTAATTTTTGGAAAATGAAAAAGGAGGCTCATTTGAGCCCCCGTTCCCTGTGCAGTTGTCTTTCTCTCGCCCTATCCGGAAGAATCACGAAAAGGGTAACGAAAAGAAGAACAATTACACAAAAAATGATTCCAAGCCCTGAAATAACGGCAAGGAATTTAAGAAATCTAATCAGGTGGAACGTAAGATCAACCATAAGATGGTCCTCTCCTAAAAGAGATATCACAATATGTGTAGTATGTCAAGCACAATCTTGACTCCAAAAATTAGTACTGAATTAACCCCGTAACGACTTGTTCAGAAATGAACAGATAGCCTAGGTAATACAATTATATTGTATGAACAGCTATAACACGCCGACTCAAGATTATCCAATTGTGGAAAGGAGTACATTGTGTTGAGTAGAAAGTTTCAGATTTCTTGCGTAATCGATGAGTTCGAGTTTCTTACCAGAAACCGTGAATTCGCAGATGTCCGCAGAGCAATTGAACTATTTTTTCTTGGAAGCCATGTAGAAGATCCAATCGACGGAACAAATTTCGATTGCGATGTTCTGGATGCTCTTCAGAAAAGTAACAACACCGCGGAAGCACGAGAAAAACTTCTTGTGCTCAAAGAGAAATATAAAGATGAGTAGTCGTGGAGACGCTCGTCTCCACAATTGGGTAATCTTGATGAAGATATAGTCTAATGCCTACAGTAATGTGGGGTAGGAGAGTTTTACTCGCGCGAGTAAAACAGTCAAACTCAAATGAAGTTCAGACGCGCACGAATGGTGTAACGACTGGGGAACTGTCTCGGGGACTCGCTCGGTGAAAATACAATACCGGTGAAGATGCCGGTTAAGTGCAGTTAGACGAAAAGACCCTAGAAGCTTTACTATAGCTTGATATTGAATATGTTCTTAGACTGCGTAGAATAGATGGGAGGGGTTTGATGTGTACGATTTCGGTTGTACTCTACTCGACAGTGAAATACCATTCTTTTTGAGGGCATATTCTAACCAAAACGGCAAAAACGTTTTGAGACAGTATCTGG
>CAYVXT010000010.1:0-22302 GCA_964455485.1 uncultured Candidatus Saccharibacteria bacterium | reverse complement strand
ATCACTATTACTTTGTCTCCTTTTTTTACATGCATATCTTTGTTTTTATTGGTGTTCCGCCTGCTGGCAGATCGCGTGATTAGTGGGTTAAATAACCTCAGGTGCCAGCGAAACTATTGCCTGATGCCCGAGCTCTGCAATTTCTCTTGGTATTGGACCAAAAATACGACCCGCTTTTGGCAATATCTCACCCCTCTTCTTTTCAACAACAACTACAGCATTCTCATCAAATCGTATGTAAGATCCGTCTTTTCGCCTAAGAGGTGCTTTTTGGCGCACTACCAATGCAAGTAGCACAGCCTTCTTTTTTATATCCTTTCTAGGTTCTGCTTTTTGAACTGACAAAATAACCAACTCACCAACTTTGGCATACCTCTTTTTTGAGCTACCAAGTATTTTGAAAATGCGACCAATTTTGGCTCCAGAGTTATCAGCTATTTTTACTATTGATCTTGACTGTATCATGATATTAAGAATTAACTACAACAACAAAATGCTTATCTTTAGAAATTGGTCTGCATGGCATAATTTCTACCTTCTCTCCAACATGCACCTTGTTTCCTACATCATGAGCCTTATACTTCTTGCTCACTTTGTAATACTTTTTATATTTTGGATGCTTTACAAACCTTTCCACTTTTACCACTGCGGTGTCTTTCATTTTGTCAGAAACCACAATGCCCGTAAGCATCTTTATCTTCTTCTCTGTATTATTTTTTTCTAAAGTTTTTTTCATCTTAAATTATGCGTTATTGATTTTTTGCATTCAGAGCGGTATTGATCACTGCTATTTCCTTCTTAATTTTTGCGTACTCTTTAACATTTTTGCTTTTGCTGTGTGCTGCACCAAATCTGATATCACGCAAAGCTACACGCTTTTCTGCAAGCTCCTTTTCCAAATCCTTTGTATTCTTTTTTTGTAAATCTTTGCTCATTTTTTTCTTTCTATTCGTTATGATTGATGTTTCGCGTGATTAGTGGTTTATACTCTCGATACAACCTTAGTTTTAACAGGAAGCTTAGTTCCACCCTTCCTTAAAGACTCCATCGCTACAGGAGGAAGAGCTCCATCAACTTCAAATATCACTTGGCCAGCTAGCACTTTAGCACAGTAGCCTTCAAGCTCACCCTTTCCTTTACCCATTTTTACCTCTGCTGGTTTTTTGGTAAAAGGCATATCAGGGAAAACTCTGATCCAAACTCTGCCGGTTTTACCTACAGATCTTGATATAGCCTTTCGAGCAGATTCTATTTGGTTTGATGTGATTCTTCCTGGAGTAGTTGCTTTAAGTCCAAATGAACCAAAAGCAACAGTAATACCGCGGGTTGCTGGGCTCACCCTCTTTGGATTTCGGCGAAGTGTTTGCCACTTGCGGTATTTTACTTTCTTAGGGAATAACATGTTAGTAATTTAATATTTAAATTATTTTTTAGCAAAAATATCACCCTTGTATATCCAAACTTTTATACCAATTTTTCCAAGTGGTAATAGGGCTTCATAAAATGCATAATCAATATCAGCTCTCAATGTTTGAAGTGGTATTCTGCCAAGCTTTTTGGTCTCAACTCTTGCCATATTTGAGCCTCCCATGATGCCAGAAAGTGTAACTTTTACACCTTTAACGTCTCGGTTTGCATAAGCTTTTTCAACCATCTGCTTCAACACTCTTCTAAATGGCAATCTCTTTTCGAGACCTTCTGCCACCATTTGAGCTGCAATCATTGCGCTTGATTCTGGATTTTTAACTTCCTTTACATCGATTTTCAAATCCTCTTTAACAGACAAATTTTTGTTGCGCATAAAGCGAAGTACATCGTCGCGCAATTTTGTCATGCCCTCCCCACTTCTACCTATGATCACTCCAGGCCTAGAGCTTTCAATAATAATGCGGAAAATTTTTGCGCTTCTTTCGATTTCAATCGAGTTTACATATGCACCCTTTAATCTCTTTTTGAGATAGTCAACGATGAGCACATCACCCCTTAGGTTGTCTTTGTACTTTCCTTTTACACCAAACCAACGAGACTTCCAGTCTCTGATGATGCCAAGCCTATGTGCGTATGGATGTACTCTATGGGTCATAATAATAAGTTTTAAAGTTTGAAAGTATGAAAATTCATAAAATTATTTCTTCTTGTTTTTTGGCTTTTCAGCTTGTGCCTTTTTACCTGCACTTAAAACCATTGTAATGTGGCTAGTCCTCTTTCTTATTGGATGTGCTGAACCATGAGCCACAGGCATCCTTCTGTAAAGGATTTGACCTCCGTCAACTGTTATTGTTTTAACTTTCAAATCCTTTTCATCAAAACCAAGATTTTTAGCATTTGAAACAGCAGAATTTAAAAGTTTATGGAGAGGTGAAACTGCCCTCTTAGTAATAAAAGAAAGCCTGTTTTTTGCCTCAGTAACAGACTTGCCCCTAATAGCACTTGCGACCAAGCGAACTTTTCTTGGTGATTGTCTGTAGCTATTTAGTTTTGCTGTTACCTCTTCCATTTAAATTAGTCAGAATATGATTAGTTGGTTATTTTTTAGCACCGTCAGATGCAGATTTGGCAGATTTTGCTGCTGCAATTTCAGCCTCCTTTTTCTTAGCCTCAAGTTCCTTTTGCATCTTTCCTCCGTGTTTTATGAACTTACGTGTTGGAGAAAATTCGCCCAATCTATGGCCCACCATATCTTCAGTTACAAAAACCTCAATATGATCCCTGCCGTTGTGGACCCCAAAAGTGAAGCCTACCATCTCAGGTGAAATCACGCATGCCCTTGACCATGTCTTAATAACCCCGGTTTCCCCTGGTTTTTTATCGAGCACCTTTTTGAGCACTCTTTCGTCTACATAAGGTCCTTTGCTTAGTGATCTAGACATACGATTTCTAAAATTAAACCCGCATAGCGGGACACGGTACATACTATCAAATAATGATTTATTGTCAAATGGCTCAAAATAGTGAGGTGCCTCAAAATTAAAAGAATATTAGCTTCATGTACACTTCATTATTTGTATTGCATAATTTTTTGGGGAGGTTACAGTGGAGGGCAAAGCCACGATCCAACAGTACAAGCTCGTCAATGCGGTTTTGGAATTGCACAAGCAAGACAAGCAAGGGAAAGGCTTTACATTTAAGGATGTAGTGCGGGAAAGTGGCATAAACGAGCACACTGCCCGCAACATCTTTAATTCAATAAGGAGTCATTTGAAGCCCGTGGACAACCCTTCGGGCAAGCGCGGTCACCCCAGGTACACCATCAAAGCCTTGGCGATCGCCTCAGGAGCATTATCGGACTTGAGAATGAGTATTTTGGAAAATTTGAGCGATCTCGACCGATCACAAATTTGATAACTGGGCTCTGCGCCGCATACGACGCAGAGCTCATTTTCTTTTTCAAATAAATTGTGTCAAACACTACCACTTAAAGGAGTCCCCCCTATCCGTAACCTTATCGAATGGCATATTTCCAAAATCATTTTAAATTTGCGATTTCACTTATAGTTTTTTCAATATCAGGAAACTCACGTTCAAAAATATCAGATATCTCCTCTGCTATTGATGGATTTCTTTGCAAACGCTTTTTGTCGGGAAAAAACTTGCCTATAATCAAATCGACAACTCTCTCTTTAGTCCAATGATCTATTTGATATTGCCTTATCAAATGTTCAATAGTGAGATGCACTATTTCATGACCAATTGTTAGTGCGCCTTGATTGTTTTGATCGGGATTGTATTGCACCCTGTTTGGCATTCCATAACTTCCTCCATTTCCATACTTAGTAAGTGAAACGCTATATATAGCTTGCAAAGGAAGACCTAAAGTTTTCAAGCTTTCAAAAAAATTTAACTCAATTTCTTCCCAACTCTCTTTTAAAGTAGCTAAATGAGTTTCGTTTGCTTCTTGATCAAACTCTTCAGTTACTGCATTTTTTATATCCTCCTCAGTCAATGGCTGGCCAGATTCTAATCGGTCTTCTAAAGCTTTGGGGTAAGTAGGGTGATAACCATTTTCTTTATACCATTCATATTTAGAGCAAATATACTTCACTCTATTTATTTCTTCTTCTATTCTGCACCCAAATACAACTTCAGGATTATTTCTTTCCATACTTTCTAAACCATTCTCCATAAGTTCACATTAACACTATTAGTCCGATTTGATGACACAGTTTTGATAAACTGGCACCCCCGCCATTTCTATAAAAGCGGTGTCACCTTTATTCCAAAATACGAGAGCGTCTTCTGGTAAAGCGTATCGTGCACCAGAAGCTGAAATGGTATGCGGCACGTAAGCATCAAGTTCAGCAACTTTTAGATATACAAAGTTTTCATAAAATGTAACTTTGATACTTTTATCTTGGTCGCACTTAAATACACTTTTAGTTATTGGTTTGCCTAAAATCATTTTGCTCTCATACTTTTGTCCCACCAAAAAACCTACAGCATAGACCACAAAAAACAAAACTATCGCTACAATCTGCGAAAGCTTCGTTACCTTATTCCACTCAATATTTTTCATAAAAATTTGATTATAAATTTACATCCTCTCTGGAACTTTGATACCAAGGAGGTGGAGGCCGTTGGTGAGTACGGTAGCCACTGCGTTTGTGAGAGCGATTTTGTATTTAGACGAATCATCATCGCTCAGTATTTGATTGTTTGCATAAAAACTATTGAAGCTACTTGCTAACTCGGTGAGGTAAGTCACCAAGTAGTGCGGCGCGTATTCTCGCGCCCCGCGCTCCACCACCTCCGGAAATCTGTATACAAGTTTTTCCACTTCAGTAACATCCCAATTTTCTGGTCTTTCTGTTTTGATATTTGATATTTGTATTTTGGATTTCTGTAAGACACTTCGCGCTCTTACAGCACTGTATTGAAGATATGGCCCCGAATCACCCTCAAAAGAAATTGATTTATCAAAATCAAAAACAATATCTCCTCCAATCGCTTGGCGAAGTATTGAATATTTTATTGCACCAATCGCCACCATTTCAGCAATGTTTATTTTTTCCCCTTCACTCAATTCTCGATCAGCAATTTTTTCTCTTATTAAATCCTCAACGTCACTGATCAGCG
The DNA here is from genome assembly GCA_964455485.1 of uncultured Candidatus Saccharibacteria bacterium. GTDB lineage: Bacteria > Patescibacteriota > Minisyncoccia > Phycocordibacterales > WO2-35-19 > CAYVXT01. The sequence continues at coordinate 17,229 of CAYVXT010000010.1, read as the reverse complement.
ACTCTCCGGTGACAACGTTTCCTTTTCGGGAAGACATTTTGCCAGTTGAAAGCCTCAACATTCCATGAGAAAGGTGTTCAGTTTTTTGTGCGATTTCCGGATTTATCAGGCTCATAGCTTTGAGCACAACTTTGAAATATCCATCTTGTTCGTTTGCAGTAATAATGATGGACTTATCAAACTTATATTTTTCAAACTTGCGCAAGGCATGTGCCACGTCTTTAGCTTCATAAAGTGGCAAACCTTCTCGTGTCAAAAAAACTCTTGTATGTAGCTTAGGGTCATATTTTTCACCTCTAAATATTAACGCCCCCTCGCTTTCCTCAAAAACTCCTTTAGTTAAAAATTCACTCACAATCTTTTTAGCATCTTCAGATACTTCACTTTCAAAAAAATAATAATCAAATTTAGTGTTGAGTTTTTTGTAAAGTTCTTCAAAGTGAGCCAAAGAAATTTCTCTACCCCACTCATATATTTTCAATGGTTCCTCATCACTTTTTTCATATATTTTTTTATTTAAACTCTTTATTTCTTCCTGAGCCGTCGCATCGTCTTCATATGCGTTTGCTCCGAGAGCATATGCTTTTCCTATATATTCAACTTTTTCTGCCAAACTTCCATCTACAATACCCCCTTGTTTTTGAATACCCCAAACAGCTTTTGCGATATGCAAACCCACATCGCCTTGGTAAGTATTTCTCTTTACTTCTGCACCGCTTGACTCAAAAATATTTGATATTGATTGGCCAATGACATTACCCATCAAATGCCCAATGTGCAATGGCTTCAAAACGTTTGTGTTTGTGTATTCTATTATCGTCATTTGCCCATGAAGCAAATCACTCTTTCCATACTCCTCCCCTTTTTCTACAACCTCACTCACAGAATTTGCAAAAAATTGTTTTGAAAGAAAGATGTTTACAAACGGTCCAACAGCCTCCACCTTTTCCACCTCCGAAATTTTATTTTTCTCCAAAATTTCCGCCGCACCTTTGGCATCTTTCATGTCATCCTCTGTTTTTGGAGAATGACTCTCCTTCACTGAAAGCTTCGGCGGAGCAAGGAAGAAAGAGTAATCACCATTTTGAATTTCTTTTGGGTGCACCAAAACCAACTCGTTTTTACCTAATACTTCCTTCACCCACTTTTCGATTTTTTGCTTTATATCCACGGTTCTATATTACCCTTGACCGAGCTTTTTGAAAAGTTTGTAAGCCGTCATGGCACCATTGAGTGCATTGTGAGGTTCGGGCTCTGGCTCAACACCAAAAAGTTTGCAAGCAGTTTTCAAGCTCCAACTTTTTTCATTTTTTAAACCTTTCTCCCATGCTATTGAAAACAGACAAAGCCTCTCATGATTTTCATATGTGCTCATTGGGTTTTCCAGACCTGTTTTATAAAACGCATCACTTATAAAACCCCAATCAAAAGTAGCGCTATATGCACAAAAAATACTGTTTCCCGCTCTCTGTTTATATTCACGCATTGCCTCTTCTAAACTAACAGCTTCTTTCCAATCCTTTTCGTTGTACCCATTGAGATCAATTGCATCTTTTATAGCATTTTCTATTTTTTCTGGTTTTACTTTCCTGTTATAAGGATCAATTATTTCAAAAGTATTAGGATCAAAGAGCGCCAAACCAATTTCCAAAATCTCATGCACACCAAAAACATCCCCGCTAGTTTCCAAATCTGTCATTGCAATTAATGCTTTGCTTTTATCCATACTATTCTTCCTGAAAAACTTCTATACAAAGTACATTGTCGTCGTTTACCATAACGAGCCTGCCGTCTGTAGTTTCAAATTTAGTAAATTGACCTTGGGCAATAGTCGAAGAAATTATACCTTTAATTGTTTTCTTCACACCACCTGTAAAAGTAATGATTTGGGTAACAGTTTTGCCCTTAGACTCCACTGTTGATTTCAAACTTATTTTTTTACTCATTCCACCATTCTATCCTACTTTCCTTTACTTCCAAGTCCACCTTCCACACATTTAATTTCTCAAAATTTTATCTATCCTCCTTGCAATTGCCACGAAATCTTTTTCTTTTTTTCCACGAGTAGTTTCTGCCGCTGTACCAAGGCGAATACCGGATGGGTCGATAGGGCTACGAGTTTCGTTTGGAATAGTATTTTTGTTTACAATTATTCCATTTTTCTCAAGTAAATCACTCGCAATTTTTCCCGTAACTCCGTTTGACATGGTATCAACCAAAATCAAATGCGTATCTGTACCACCCGACACCACCCTCCAACCAAGCTTTTTCAATTCCTGCGAAAGAGCTTTGGCATTTTTTATTATTTGCTTGGCGTATTTTTTAAATCCTACGCTATCTGCCTCCTTCAAGGCCACAACTACCGCTGCTATTTGGTTCAAGTGTGGTCCACCCTGAAGCCCAGGAAAAACTGCTTTGTCTATGAGGTCAGAAATATTTTTTTGCTCCCCCTTTGAGTTTGGAATGGTGACATCAGCTCTTGAAAAAATCATGGCTGAGCGAGGCCCGCGCAAAGTTTTGTGTACTGTAGTGGTGACAATGTGAGCACAAGGAAATGGTGATGGGTAAGCTCCACCTGCTACAAGCCCAGCAAAGTGCGACATGTCTACCATTAAAAGTGCTCCGACTCCGTCAGCAATTTCCCTAAATTTTTTGAAATCCACCACTCTTGGATACGCAGTGAAGCCACACACTATTATGTTTGGCTTCTCCTTCTCCGCAATTCTTTTAACTTCCTCATAATTTATCATTTCCGTTTTAGCATCCACTCCGTATGGTACTTGAATCCAAAATTTACCTGTTGCCGAAACTTTGTGCCCGTGGGTCAAATGTCCTCCATGATCTAGTGACATACCCATTATTTTCCCTTCTTTTGGAACCAAGCCCAAATAAACAGCGAGGTTTGCAGGCGAACCAGATAGTGGTTGCACATTGACTCGCCACTTTGAAGTCAGTTTGAAAAGTTTAAGTGCTCTTTCTTGAGCAAGTTCTTCAATTTTGTCTACAAAAGTTTGCCCACCATAATACCTCTTGCCAGGGTAACCTTCAGCATATTTGTTGGTAAGCTCGCTCCCAAGCGCTTCTAAAACATCCTTTGATACATAATTTTCTGAAGCAATGAGGTTGATTACCTTCTTTTGCCTCTTCTTTTCAGCCTCTATAAGTTTTTTTATTTGAGTATCTTTCATGTTTTCGTACTATACCACAAATAGTATATTTTTTATTTAAAGTGGGCTTGGTACGAATTTCGTACCAAGCCCCTAGATCTCAATACCGGTTACTTGGCGAAAACACTCAACTCCCTGAGCAAGCATTTCATCCAATGGTCGAGATGCATCAATTCGGTAGTAGTCAACTCTCGAATCATTGAAGAATTCTTCATAGGATAAGATGATTTTCTCGCGATACTCTTCCCGGCGTCGATCGAAGTAATTCTGTTCTCCAGAGCGTTTGTTGGAACGCTGAATTTGGGTTTGCACATCTACTTCGAAGTAAAAGTAGACTGGTTGTACACCCTGGAGACAAATTTCGCGAGTAAGCCAGAACAATTCTTTGAGGTGTGGGTTTTCGCCGACTTGGTAACCATAAGTCGAACCCTCAAACCTATCGCTCACAACAGTCTTACCCTGCTTCAGGTTCGGAAGGACCGCTTTGGCAAAATTTTCTGCCTTAGAAGCCCAGTACAGATGAAACTTGGTCGTATTGTCCGACTCCTCGGCAAACTCGTCATTTAAAAGCAAGTGACGAATCTTTTGGCCATAAGGCACCCCTCCCGGTTCGTTTGAGAAAACGATACGGTCATCGGCTTTCCCAATAAGATGCTTTACGAACGTACTCTTTCCGGAGCAGTCCGCGCCCTCAATAATAATGAACTTTCCTTCCATAGAACTCCTCCCAAAGTAGGGTAGTTTTTTTCACCAATTTATTCAAGATTGACACAGTCCACTATTAATGTAGTTTAATTGTAGGAGTTCTCTGACATGAAAAAAATCTGGGAAAAGCTGCGAGAACTTGCGGCCAGAATTTTCAAACTGACAATTAGTCGGGAAGTCGTGATATCGGACGATGACAACACGATCATCGTGCACGATGGTCTACCTCCTGAAGCAAATGCAATGGCTATGGCCATGTACTCTAGAAGTCCAAAAAGCTTCTTGATCCATCTTGCTGAAGTAATGAAGCGTGGATGGAAGAAATTTCTGGGCCTCTACTACGTCGGCTACGGCCACAAGTCTATCGGCGACTGCGGCACAACAAATATTTACTCTGAGGGGGTAAGTATGCTTGCTGCCAAAGCCCTCCAACATTACTTGTTATACAAAGGTCAGGAGGCCAGCACACGCTTCCTCGACATGTCCAAACAGCGGGTGATCAACCCCTTAAAGAGCATCGCTGGTGCTCGTATCCAAAAAACCTGGATGGATTTGTACGAGAAGCTTTTGGCAAAACTGGTGCCGCATTTGATGGAACGATTCCCCATCAAAGACGGCGAGGATCCGAAAACATACAAAAAAGCGATCAACGCGAAGGCCTTCGACATTGCCCGAGCGTTCTTGCCCGCAGGAGCAACCACTTTTGTAGGCTGGCACTCGACCCTTCGTGAAGCAAGTGACCACTTGCTCAGGCTAAGGCATCACCCTCTTGAAGAAGTGCGAGGGATTGCTGAAAAGCAACTCAGGGCGCTCAATATAAAGTATCCTTCGTCAGGGTTCGACAAGAGATACCCTGAATCAGAGGCGTACGTTGAAATGTTCATGAAGGGGTGCACCTATATGGAGCCCGAAATGGCTCCGACGACAGGGTTCAGCTCATGTGATAATTTTGATTATCGAAAGCTGGACAAACACGCTCGCATCCTCAACACGCGACCACCTAAAACCGAGCTTCCAGCTTTCATGAAAGGTTGTGGGACTTTAAATTGCAAGTTTCTAATCGATTTTGGCTCGTTTAGAGACTGGCAACGCCATAGGAGCGGCATTACCTTGATGCCCCTCCTCTCTACCAAATACGGATTCCACGGCTGGTACCTGGAGCAGATCCCAGCCGAACTCGTCGCGGAGATCCACGACACGATCACGCTTCAAATGTCCAGAATTGCCGAGCTCGACTGCACACCCGAGATCAAGCAGTACTACATAGCGATGGGGTTTCAAGTGCTATGTGACACCACGTTTGACCTGCCTGCCATGGTATACACTGTTGAGTTGAGAACTGGACAATCAGTCCATCCAACCCTTCGCCAGGTGTGCCAAAAAATGGCAGGGGCTTTGCTATTCCGTTTTCCCCATATGTCTTTGCATGCCGACATGGAGCCCGACCAATGGTCGGTAAAGCGTGGCACCCAAGACATCGTCAAGAAGAATTGAAAAAACCCGCGGTGCGTCTAACGACCACCGCGGGGTTTTGCTTTACCATTTTTGATAACCGATTATGTTTTTCTGTAAGCGGGGTCCTGATCCCACGTAATTTGACCCTCTCTGCGCCCCGTACACAGATTCGGGTATCTCATCGGTTCTATAAAACACCATTCTGCACACGGGACGGCCGTCCCAAAAACGAACGGCTTTTTGTTTGTACACGTGAACTTCCAAAACCCCTTGAGTACCGCCCTCTGAACCAAACCCGCTGTCAAAAAAACCTGCCTCGTGGGTAGAGAACTCTCCGAGTGTAGACGAATACTGCTCCATGACCGCACAGACGTTCGGCGGTATGTAGATCCTCTCCTTTGTTGCAAGAAGATAGAATCCATCTGGATGCAGTATAACATCGCCCTGCGACGTTTTTGTTATAGGGCGAAAGAAATTTTCATAGGGATCAACTTCTTTCATCCCCAAGTGAACCGTGCCATCAGGATTGCGGATCGACTCATGCCCAACCCGATCTCCAGAGAGATCGAGATGCAACAAAACCGAATCGTTTGAAATCACTGGACTCATAGGGTTTCCGTTTTTGTCTCTCACAATGCCGTACTCAGAATGAAGTATGGCAAGCTCGTAACCAGTAAGAGGTTTTGTGTCGGAAGTGTGAATGCGCATTTGAGTTAGCGCAGTATGTGGATAGACGGTGGTGTCCCAAGACATCGGGACAACTTCCAAGTAGAGCTCTCCACAATAACCTGGAGAAGTGATGTTTATCTCCGGGTTAGAATTGCTGAGGTGCGCGACACCTTGGTCATTTCTCCCTGATGTACTTTTTGAGGAGAAATGTGCAACGAAGCCCCGCTCAAGTTTTAGTTGCACATCAATGGGTATGATGTACACCATTCCTTTCTCCAACACTGCCCCACTAGGAGGTATTTCAAAATCATACTTCCTAAATCTCTTTATCAACGCAATCACCTCCTCTCCATGCTGAGGTACGGTGCTGACCGAAATTCGAAAGGCTCTATTGCCGATTGGCAAATCGAGGCTAACGGGTTGGAGGAACTGACTCAAATCCAGTTCCGATTTGATCATTGGCTGTACTCCAGTGATCAATTTTCTTAACGATTGTTCTGAAAGAACCATACTTCAGCAAGCTTACATTTTTTTAATCAAAATTACACGTTGAGATAATTTTAATAATGTGTCGAAGCAATATTTGCGTCGAGCCAACCGCCGAAGAATGCCATCGTAGACTGTTAGCTGAAGAATGCCAAAGACGGTTCTCTGCTTTACAAATCGAGCACCGGTAAGGTGCTCGATTTTTGCTTTATTTATTTTATGTTGAAGTTTCTTATTTCACTTCAACGCCCATACTTCTACACTGGCCGGCGATGATTTTGACTGCGGCTTCGAGATCGTTTGCGTTAAGGTCAACCATCTTCTTCTCTGCAATCTCTTCAAGCTGCTTTTTGGTGATAGTACCCACTTTTTGTGAAGGTGGCTTACCTGCACCCTTTTCAATACCGAGAGCCTTCAATATAAGGCTAGAAGCTGGAGGAGTTTTTAATATAAAATCAAAAGTCCTATCCTCATAAACTGAAATCTCAGCTGGGACCAAGCCTTCCATACCTCGAGTAGCTTCATTAAATTTGGTAACGAACTCACCAATGTTAATACCAGCTGGACCCAAAGCCGTACCTACAGGAGGCGCAGGGGTTGCCTTACCTGCTGCCAACACTAATTTTATTTTTTTTGATACTTTTTTTGCCATAGTTATTATGTATGCGAGTCAGTATTGCTTTTCAAAAGTCTGGCCTGCAAGTCCTTGAAAATTTACAAGGACGAGACAAGAGACCCGAGGACTTTTGCAAAAGCAATACTGACGAGCTATACCTTACCTTAAATCTTCTTAACTTGCAAGAAGTCGAGCTCTACTGGAGTTTCGCGGCCGAACATAGGAACTAGAACCTTCACTTTACCCCTAGACTCATCTACAGCGCCAACCTTACCCTCCAAATCCTTAAATGGCCCATCTACAATCTTTACGGCATCGTCCATAGAAAGGTCAATGTTGTGCTTTACTGTTTCTGAACTCATCCTATTAAACAATTCGTCAATTTCCTTTTTGTCGAGTGGGACTGGGAAAACTCCAGATCCGACGAAACCTGTCACACGAGGAGTATTTCTTACAACATACCAAGATTCGTCAGTCACAATCATATCAACCAAAATATAGCCAGGATAAATTTTTTCCTCTTCTTCAACCCTTTTGTTGCCTTTTATTTTTATTTTCTTTTCGGTTGGGACAATGACACTAAAAATTTTGTCTTCCATACCCAAAGACTCAATGCGTTGTTTCAAATTTCGCATCACAGCGTTTTCATAGCCAGAATAGGTATGTATTGCATACCAATTTCTACCCTCTTGTATTTGTTGTTTTGACATAATAAGTGCGACACCAATCCACAAATTCACACGAATGACACTAATCTAGATTTTTTACTTTCCTTAATTCGTGTAATTCGCTTTTTATTCGTAATTCGTGTCGAGTTAGTTAATTACTAAATTCAATATTCGTGAAAAGATGTAATCAAATACTCCCAAGAAAATAGAAGTGACAACAGAAACCAAAATTACAACTATAGAAATCATGATTGACTGCCTCTTGGTCGGCCAATTCACGTGTGCAAGTTCTGATTTTGTGTCTCTGAAGTAGTTTATGATTGACATAATTTTATGGTAAAAACCCTTAATTCCTAATAAAAAACCCCTTGCGGGGTCTTTTATTAAGTTGTGGCTATATTATACACCCGGACCACTATTTATGTCAAATAGGTCGAATGTATAGCTATCTTATCTCGTAAGTAATACTTACGTTTGCAGTTATTTTTGTCTCACCTGTTGGAAGCTCGGCTCTCATAGGCGCAGCTGAAGCAACAGCACTCTCCATCATAGCTCCACCTTTTCCGTCAGCGTAGTATGGATATGGGTATGGTCCATTTTCATTAAAGTAAAGCATTCTTCCCAAATCTACACCAAGATCTTTAGCGAGCTTCTTGGCATTTTCGCGAGCTTTCTTGATGGCCATTTCTCTTGCCTCTGCAACATACTTATCCCTATCATCGACAGAAAATTCAATGCCGCTTATATAAGAAACATTAACTGCACCTACCTTGGTTACGAGATCTCCAGCTTTTTCAGTATCTCTTATTTTCACAGTAATGCTCTGACTTACTTCATAACCCTTCAAAATATTTTTACCAGGGGGACATGGTACACCTACAACCTGTGCGCAATATACTTGCTCCCACTCATATTTAGGATTAGCACTGTAATTTGTAGTTTTAATATCTTTATCTTCCACTCCCGACTCTCTTACTGCAGCAAGAGCTTTATTTACTTTTACATCAAGCTTCTCTTGCGCCTGTTTTACAGTATCTCCAGTTTCGGAGACTGTGAAATTGAAAGAAGCTATGTCAGGCACCGCGTATGCCTCACCCTCACCTGACGCCATTATGGTCGATTGAGGATAAATTTCTGTACCAGCTCTTGGTAATCTCTTCAAATCACCTAAAACTTTAACAAGAAGAAAAGCCGATAACATAACAAGCGAAATTATTGCCCATTTTGCTATTCTTGCCCCCTTCTCTTCTCCAAAAATCTGATTCATCATGAATAAAAAATTAATTAATAATTGATTTTAAGCCTAAAAATTATACCACAAAAACAAGATGGATTTTTATATTTTGCGTTCTGCCAAATCGAGCAAATTTTCGAATAGGCACCCTACCGTAAGGGGTCCTATGCCTCCAGGGACTGGTGTTATGGCCCGAGCGATTTTGCTAACTGATTCAAAATCTACATCTCCAACCAACTTGCCGTCCAATCTATTTATACCAACATCTATTACAACCTGTTCGTCATTTGTAAATTCTTCGGTAACAAGGTTGGCGTGACCCGCTGCAGAAACTAAGATTTCAGAACTCTTGCATATTTGAGCCATATTCTGAGTGCCTCTATGGCAAACGGTTACCAGTGCTCCAGCTTTTTCAAGCTCTTTTGCTATTGGAGCACCCGCTAGCCTTGATCGCCCGATCACAGCAGCTTTCTTACCTTTGATTTCTATATTATAAAAATCAAAAATTGACATCACAGCTTTTGCAGTTGCAGGCACCATTTCATGGAAAATCAAACCATCCGCATCCTTCTCTTTACTTATATGCTGAAGAATTTTTTCTGAATCAAATCCTGTAGGTAAAGGAAGTTGTACGATAATACCATTTACGCTTGTATCAGTATTTAACTTCTCAATCATTGAAACTAAAATTTGAATATCTCTTTCTAGATCATGAGTAGGAAGTTGCTTTTCAAGTATCACGTTTATGCCAACATCTTCACCAAACTTTATTTTGTTTTTTATGTACAAATTAGAATCAGGCCTGTCACCACTTTGTATTATTGCCAAAGTGGGCTTAAACCCTAAGCTTAATACCCTATTCTGTAGACGCACTTTTATGCTATCTCTTACAGGAGATCCGTATAAAACCTCTGCCATACCGCAAATATAGCATACAAAACACCAATTCTGGTATTATTAAGACATGAATTCACGGTGGAACAATGCTCGTAAATACTTTTTTGGCTTATTTATTATTGTAGTTATTGCCTCAATTTATGGTTATTTTCACCTCAAAGACCAGATGACGATTGAGGAATTTCGTATGATTATCGGTGGATATGGGGTATGGGCTCCAGTAGTATTTATTGCCATTTACATAGCAGCAACAATATTCATTCCTTCTACACCATTTATGGCATTAGCTGGGATACTCTTTGGTTTTGAGCTTGGACTTTTTTATACCATCATCGGAGGCTTTTTAAGTTCTTGTTTAGTTTTTTTGGTATCTAGAAAATTAGGAAAGACTTGGGTAGACAAAATCCTGGAAAATAAATATTTAAGGATTGTTGGCAAATACAATGCCAGACTTGAGAGAGGTGGATTGATTGATCTTATAATTCTTCGAATTGCCCCGATAATGCCGTTTAATGTATTAAATATTCTGATGGGTATATCGAAAATAAGTGTATACAACTACGTATTAGGAACATTGCTAGGTCTTGTACCTAGCAATGTGGCAGCTGTTTATTTTGGGTCTCTACTGACTAAAATATTTTAGGATTCCAGCTTATTTTCTCCAGCGTCCCTCTTTTCTTCTCCCAATATTCTTTCAATATCTTGAACGATTGACTGCAAACTTTCGTCGGATTTGATCACATACCCTACTACACCTTTTTTAACCATTACATCGCTAATTTTTTTGACACTGGAAAGATTTGAGGACACCAATATAGGCACCTTTGGTAAATCAGGAGACTCCTGGAGCTTTTCAAGAAAAGCCGTACCATCGAGTTTCGGCATCATGAGGTCAAGTATTATTAAATCTGGTTTTGTTGATTTGAGTTTTTCTAAACCCACTTCGCCATCCTCAGCGCTTACAAGCTCATACTTACCTTGTGGTAGTGCAGCTTCCAAAGTCTTAGAAAAGAATTGGTCATCATCTATCACTAAAATCTTCTTCATGTTGCGAATGTTAAGAATAAGATGCTCTAATTTTAACATCTATAAAGGTATAGTAAAGAAGAAGCTTGTGCCTTGACCCTCCTTGGACGACACCCCTATCTTGCCGCCATGTGCTTCCACAATACCTTTTGCGATTACCAAACCTAGCCCTGTACCCTTGTTTTCTTTATCTACGGGAGAAGTGCCCGCCTGTTTATAAGTATGGAAAAGCTCTTTTAAGCTCTCTTGTGGTATACCGACACCTGTATCTGAAACTACAACACACAGACCCGGCTGATCAGCCTTAATCATGTTTGAATCAGGAAACGATCCAAATTTTTCCCTGTCTATTTCTGGTGTTGCTGGAGTTGGTCCAGTTTCAAATACAGACAAGAGTACCGCCCCTCCTGATGAGGTAAACTTGAGAGCATTTGAAATGAAATTATTTAAAATCTGCTTCACCGCCTGAGGGTCAAACATAGACAATGGGGAAACCTTTCCAATATTGGCGGTCAAGGCAATATTTCTGGAGTCAGCAGATATTTTGTAAAATGCCACCCTATTTTCGACAACTTCTTTGATACTTGCCTCTTCTTTTCTGATTTCAAATTTGCCAGCCTGTAATTTTGAGAGATCAAGGATATCGTTTACCAACTCAAGCATCGAAGACGAACTTTGGTGCGCCATATTCATATACTCCTTAAATTTATCTGAACCAATCTCTATGTTTCCTCCAAGAGTAAGTTCTATTATCTTTTTAATTCCATCGAGTGGACTTCTGAGTTCGTGCACAATCATAGAAGTAAATTCTTCCCTTACTCTTTCTAATTCTATATCTCGTGTTATATCGCGAAATACCACCACGGCTCCCAATACGGTGTCACCTTTGCGTTCAATACTATGAGAAACCGGGTACACCCCAATCTCATAAAAATTATCTTCAATATTGATACGAGGAGACAAATATTCTTTCTTTTTTATCAAAGCCTCTTCAAGCCTGCCATGAATATCGAATTTGCCTCCTAAAGCATCGATAAAGTCAAAAACAGAAATGTCGCCTTCCTTAGAATATTTGATTATTTTTTTTACCGCCGGGTTTGCCACCAAAATACGATACTCAGTATCTACCATTAGCACTCCATCACCCATGCTTTCTACCATGGCATTCAACTTGCCCTGCTCTATCTTTACCACCTCTTGCAACCTCGAAACAGCTTGGGAGGCCTGATTGGTAATTTTATACAAAATGGTCATGTCGGCTTCGTTGTAGAGACCTTGCTTAGTATGTGCAATGGTCAAAACTCCCGCGATGTTGCCACCTATAACGAGTGGGATATTGAAAAACGATCCAATTTTTTCTGTGAGCTCATCGAGTACTATTGCACCAGTCAGCACTTCATCAACTGGAATATTTTCGTATGTTTTACTCGTAAGAGCTGAGAGGGAGGCTACCATCCTTGAACGCATTTCATCTAAAAATGTTCTGCTGACAGGACGATCTACATGAGTATTTACTTTAAGTCTTTCAGGAGAGACTACAATATAACCTACAGCAGAATAATCAATAAACTGTTTTAACGATCCTGTGATTATGCGTAAAATTTCCTCTACATTTAGTGAGTATCCTATCCTTTCACCAAGCTCCTTCAAAATAGCAAGTTCGTACAATCGACGCGTCGATTCTTCTTTACTTTTTGCCATGTCCAAATCACGCGCCTTAGCATAGCGATAAAAGTAAAAACAAATATAAGCGAGACACAATACGATCCCGGCCAAAACAGCGCTTATGACAAGCGCACTTTCCATTTAATTTGTCATTATGCCTTTAAGAAGTTTGTTTGCCCCTACCACCATAAAGATATATCCGAGGGCAAAGAATATTGTATTTATGACACTGTACCAGAGTGCGGTAAACCAAGTATCAATTATTGTGGCTATAGTACCCACCACCACCAACACCATACCTGTACCAATATAGTTTAAAACGGACCCAAACAAACCACCTCCCATTTTACCAGCTGCACGGAAAACAAAAAATGTAGCTATTATACCTATCACTATAGAGAGCAAGAGAGAGAAATCTCCTGCAAACACGGAAGCGTAGGCTACGCTGTCGCTAGAAACTGCAGCTTCTCTGATTTGAGCCAAAGCAATTACCGGAACTGCAGGTAGCACTAGCGGAAAATACTTAAGAAGTTTCATTTAAATATTGTTAAGCGTTGATTAATGTTTAATTGAAGGATATTTTTCAAAGATTGAATTGACTGCATTGCGAACAATCTCGCCAGATAGTGCTACATATTCATCTATAAGTTTTTGTAAAACATCAGACTCTTGACCTTTGATGTCTGACACCTTTCCTTGATCATCGACTATAAGACCAGGTACATTACGCGCCTTCAAAACAGCGATTTGTGGACCGAGTATCACGATTTGTTTCTGAATTATTTCTGTAAGTATCATCTTGTAGTCGTCTTGGCTTGTTGGTTCCATGTATTTGTATGAATGATAAATTCTTATACTTCATTTTATAGTAGTTTTTAACCATTCGCATATGTATTTTGTGGATTGTCTATTTTGTGTATTTATACAAGCAAAGACAAAGCACAAACCTTATTTATATCTAAACCTATTCCCTATTTTTTGACTTTAGTGGCACCAAATTTGCGGCTATACCTATGGCTGTAGCTATGATTACCAAATTTTTGATTATGTATTGTCCCTCCAGAGTTGGTACCATCATGCCTGACCAAGTCTCACCTGTGAGCAAAACTAGTGGACCTGCTGTTGTAACCATGTGTATAAATAAAAGTGGTATTACTGCCCTCTCTGCACCTTTTATTAAAAATAAAATGCCGATTAAACATTCAAAAAGTCCGAACAATACTATGAAAGTAGAAAATTCCATTATTGGCATTGTCTCGTTGAAAAGATTTTGCACTACCTGTGATGCAGGACTTAGTCCAATAACTTTAAGCGCTCCAAACCAAAAGAAGACCACAAACAAAGCAAACCTAGACACCGGCATCCAAGCTTTTTTAAAAAAGTTGATCAAGAACGAATCTATTTTTGAAATCATATAAAAATTATATCAACCATTCCTAAACAACAAAAGCGCCTTACGGCGCTTTATGGGAATACAAATGAAAAAGTCTTAGGTCGCTGAGAGCGATCGTTGACATTACTGGTCCTGTTTGAGTATCAGCGACCAATACTCGGCATGGATCCTGCCTCACTTCTTTTATAGTGACCCATGTACCGTGTCCATTACCGATCTTTTTTCTTGGGTCAAGCCAGATGCAGCCAGGTAAAATGTTTGGAAGTTCCCAATTGCACAAATGCACAAATTGAGGACCGCAATATTCACCCCTCTCTACAATCTGATTGAACTCCTCGACTCGAGACCACCTCCACTGCATGTTTTCACAATGATAGAGCGGGTGGTACATAACAAGAACACAGCTGCAGTCTGTTGGACTATTCTTGTTATGTACCTCCCCTAAAACAAAGTACAGTTTGCCCTCGAAATGTTGGTATATGCCTAGCACAACCCCCTCCACTCGCACTATAGCACATTATATAAAAACGAAAGAGGCTGGGGTCACCAGCCTCTTGTCACGATTCACTTGTCCGATCTCTTGCGTGATGCCACTGACGGAACAATCCGGTTTGTGGCAACAAAACTCATGGCTTGATTGAGGACTGCCTCATCTCCTTTGTCCAGATCTGGGTAACTATCCCTTAGGTATCGAGCAAGCATGACCACGGTCACCAGATCTAAGTATTCAAACTCGCTGATGCGTCCCCCTCGCTCAAAATAAAGACCCAGAGCCTCAGCCTTAAGCGGTAAAATGCACGGCTCTAGGAGAGACTTGTTCGCCTTTACTCGAGCCCTATATTCATCAATCTCTTTGATTTGTTCTTGGACCACCCTCCAGTCCGCACCAAACGCCATGCTGACCGCAAGGCTATTGACCATCATTTTTGCATCACCAAATGCATACAGTGACGCAATAGAAATGTCTTTCCTGCACATTTCCGCAAAGAGTTTCAAATCTTCCTTGTCGCTTCCAAAAGCGCCAAGGGTAAAAAGAAAGAAAAGAGAGAGCATTCTCATCGCTCCCACCCCCTCTCAAAATCATGACATATTCATTATTTTTGTTCAATCCTCAAATATTTCTCCAAAATTTCTGACTCATCTACATCTTCCCTGCCATACTTGTGTCCTTGTTCTTTCATTTTAGGTATTAAAAATTCTGCTGTACACCATTCTATTTTTGTTTTACCTTCAATATCAGAGTTATTCCTCTTACTTTCATCTTTTGAAACTAATTTACAAACGAAATACAGAGTTGTCTTTTCAACTTCACTCTCTCCTTCTTTGTGTCTAAACTTTGATTTTATTGATCCTATATAATCTAAAATTTCTCCTTCTGCTCCAAATTCTTCCATCAAACCTCTCTTGACCGCCTGTTCGAGAGACTCACCAATATGCAAAGTTTTGCGCATTAGCAAATAGAAATCTTTTAGCCCTAAATCAGGCCAATATCCGCCCATCAAATCGGGAGTAAAGTGGTGACAGCATATCTTGTTTTTATCTTGTGGTGAACCCGCTACACCATTGTTTATTAGCATTGCTCCAACTGAAACATGTTGAGGATGATCTTTCGTACCAACAAAATAATTTTTCATGTAGTAATTATAACAAAATCCCCGCACCACCATGAGTGCGGGGTTCACCACCTTCCACCGGATTTTGTCCGTGGGAGCGATGTAATTTATGACAACAACTTGGCATTGATGAGGTCTCGAGCGACCTTCTCTACTGTTTTGTGGTCGCAGTAGTCGCTATGCTCAGGGAATACCCAGGTGATTTCAGGATGCTCGAGTCGAAGAGCTTCCTGAAAGTGTTCGTGGTACTGGCCACAGCATTCGCTGATAACCAGTATGGTCTTGGCTTCCGGGTTCCTCTTGAGGATGGGTCCGAAATGACCTTCCTGCAAATTTCCGAACTCTCGGGCAGTAAGCTGGAAGAATCCACGGCCGTGGCCACGCGAACAGGTTCCGACAAAAATCATGTCGATGAGTTGAGTGAACTTGTGCTCGCCCCCGAGCGTTTCGTTCACCGCAGTGAGAAACTCGGTTGCGGGTGTCTCCCACAATTGGACATGCTTATCCTCTGCCATAAATTATTATCCTTATTCCAAAGAACTTTCTTTCCTGTCTCTTGGCTCGCGAATAAACTTCATTCGTGAGTCCAGATCAGGAGGCCAACACGACATGGTGTTAGCCTCATGGACAGATGCGTCAATTGTCCAGCTTGTAGAACTCGGGGTCGACGCCGCTTGTTTTCACTGCGTCGTCCCAGATTTTCTGCTGGGTGACAGTGAGCGGTCGTCCTTCGATCTTCTTGCGCAGAGTTTTGACGAGAGCCATAGCTTCGTCGTACTCCGCTTCAGTCATCTTGCCAGTGGTGTCGAGAATACTGCCACTGTTGTTCAGTGCTGCGCCCGCTTCCTTTTCCAAGTTGCGAGAGTAGTCGCTTCCGCAGGCCCACGCCATCGAGATCTTGAACTGGGCGTCGTTGATCTTGCCCATGTATAGCCGGATCTTGTTTCGGTCGCCTTCCTTTACTTTCTCGGCGAGGGCTGCGAATGCCTTCTCGCGCTCGGAGGACGCGGTATCCCACTCGACGTTGCACTTCTTGGCGCCGTCGAACCAGTACCACACCATCCCGCTCTTCTCTTCCGGTTTCCCTTGCTTTTCCTGCCCGAAGGCGGAGAACGCAAGAGTAAAAACTACGAGCAAACTAATGATTAAACGCATCTGTTATGGAGCTCCTATTCTGCCTATATTATACACCTTCACAACATAAAAGTCAAGGTTTTAAATGCAATGAAAATAGGCCTATTTTGGGCCTTAAAATAAGGGTGTTTATAAATTCTTTGCCCTTCGCTACGCTCAGGACACTGAATTTTTATAGTCGCTTCCCTCCTTAAAAATTCGTGGGTCGCGTGGTCGCGCGCGTTAGGACGATATTTGAGCGAATCGACGATGCAACGATTTACATTCCAAGCTTCAAAGATTGTTACCCCACCACTGAACTCACTACATCTAGTAAATAATCTAAGCTATGGGAAGGAAGTTATAAACTCTCTTGAAATTCACCTTTCGTTGCTTGAAAGTTGTTTATTTCTGTCTGAGACACAGCTTCGCCACGAGGGAAATCTGCAGTTAGAGGATTAATAGGTGACCCATTTTCAAACATGGCATATTGAAGATGGGGACCGGTAGAAATTCCTGTTG
>CAYVXT010000009.1:0-10261 GCA_964455485.1 uncultured Candidatus Saccharibacteria bacterium | reverse complement strand
TCATAATATTCCTTCTCATCTCCAATGGCCTCTATATCATACCTAACCCCATCAATAATGCTCTTTGCGGCAAGCATTCCCATTTCAAGAGAATGGTCTTGGTTGTTGTATCTAAACCTCCCAGGTCTTCCAATATAATACAAATTATTGTAATGATCTAAAAAGTTTTTTATTTTATTCAAATAACTCTCATACTCCAAGTCATATACAGGATAAACATCTTTTTTCTTGATCAAATAAGATTCTCTTACTTCTTCCTTATTAAAGAAAACCCCTTCCATCGACTTAAATACAATTTCCATCAATTCTTCTTTACTTGCATTCCATATTTCATCTCCCTCAAAGCAGAAAAACTCTACAAACAATGAGGTTTTACCATCTGGGGACAATTCTTTTGAAAAATTATTCATTTCGCTCACTCGCGCAATAGGATTATTCTCTGAAGGAAAATATATCCATTGGTCATCGGTAATTTTATTTTTGTTTAACGTTATAAAAAGGTAAACTTGGCTTCGGTGACGCAAAGACTCTGATGCGCTTTTAACTTCTGAAGGTACAGCAGGGTCAATTAATTTTATAAATTTTGTTATTGGGACTGATTCAACTAAATTTTTACAAACAATCCTCATATTTCCATCTAGACTTTTCACCAAAACCTCAATTCTGTCATCAAAAAAAGTAATTTTTTCTGGGTAAGTACTGAAAAGCACTTTTGTCTTATTTTGTGTAATTCTGTTTACTATAGTCTCATATATGAGACCAGTGCCTTTAGAGGGGTAATAAAATTGGTCAACTAAACTCTTTGGAGAGTTTGAACTCTGTTTAAATATTTTTAATAATGAATTCTTCAAAACTGAAATTAGATTCAATCCTTTTATCCTTTGTTTTGCCCAATCAGGATGGATCTGACTTGCGGGTATACCCCAAATCTTTTCGGTGTAATTAACAATATTGAATCTTGCCAAGGACCGACCAAAATTTGCATATGCATAATCTTCAAACGAGATTATGGGTTTTTTTAACATCCCATAAATTATTTTTGCATATATATAATCTATCCCCATTTTTACAGATTTTAAAAAGCCAAGATTTCGCAACGCTTGTATTGCATTCACTGGGTAATCATAAAATTTATTATCTATGTATTGTCGAGTTTGGCGTTTTACTAAAATCCAATCTTCTTTTATCAAATCCTCTATAAATTCATACAAATATGGATTTTTAGAAAAAAATCTATGAGGTCCATTATCCGTATAAAAAACGGAGCCGTCTTTTTCTTTAAATGTATAGGTCCTAGCAAGTCCTCCAGGGCCATCTTCTTTTTCAATGACCATAAAGTTCTTACCTGCTTTTGACAGCTCCATTGCACAAGCAAGGCCAGCTGGACCAGCGCCAATAATGAGAGTATCAATTGTTATATCCTTTTCCATCTGGTGTTTTAGCTTTTTCTGAATTATACTCGAGGATAGTATATATTCAAACTATTCATAGTTGCCGAAAGGCTAATATTATGACGAATAAAAAAGCATTGATTACAGGCTCAGCCGGACTTATTGGATCAGAATCAGCACGTTTTTTTGCCAAAAAAGGATTCGATATTGTTGGAATCGACAACGATATGCGCCAGTATTTTTTTGGTAAAGACGCAAGCACGGAATGGAACAACCAGGCCTTAAAAGATGAGCTTGGGGACAAATACACACACTATTTAGCAGACATCAGGGACGAGTCAGCTTTAGAAAATATATTCAATCAGCACCATTTCGATATTATTATTCATACCGCAGCACAACCTAGTCATGACTGGGCAGCCAAAGAACCAATAACAGATTTTAGTGTTAATGCGCTCGGCACTTTGCTCATGCTTGAAAAGACTAGGCAACATGCAAAAGATGCTGTTTTTATATTTACATCTACCAACAAAGTGTACGGAGACACTCCAAATTTATTACCACTTATAGAAAATGATACTCGATATGAAATTGACCCATCCCATAAATTTAAAAATGGTATAGATGAAAGCATGAGTATTGATCAAACAAAACATAGTGTGTTTGGAGCTTCTAAAGTTGCTGCAGATGTAATGGTTCAAGAGTATGGAAAATATTTTGGACTTAAAACTGGAACATTCCGTGGAGGTTGCCTTACCGGCCCCGCACACAGTGGTACAGAACTACACGGATTTCTTTCATATCTTGTAAAATGTATTTATACCGGCAAGGAATACACAATATTTGGTTATAAAGGAAAACAAGTACGCGACAACATACATTCACATGATCTTGTAAATATGTTTTGGCACTTTTATCAAAACCCTAAACCAGGAGAAGTTTACAACGCGGGAGGAGGAAGGCACTCAAATATTTCTATGTTAGAAGCTATTGAAAAGACTGAGAAAATATTGAATAAAAAAGCAATAATAAAATATAGTGATACCAACAGAATTGGCGACCATATATGGTACGTATCTGATGTTTCTAAATTCAAAAACCATTATCCAGATTGGGATTTTGAATATAACATAGACGATATTCTTAAAAATATTTGCAGCAGCTATTCAAATAAATAGCCTATTCCATATATTTAATATTTATGGTATAATAGTTTGAGAATGAGATTTTTACTTTTGGATTTTATTGCCAGCTTGGCCGAGAGAGTCCTTCCCGACAATCTGGCATATGCACTTGCACGGAAGTTTTGCAGGAAGGACTTGGTACCGGAAGAAATTGACGTTGTGTTCGCCACAAGCCATGGAGCAACACAGACCGACATGACGAACGGCACCAAGTTTATAGCCCGCACCGCTGCAGACTTAACCGATAGAAAAAAAATTAAGGTATACTCAGGAGAGTTTAGTGGAAATCCAATACCTGGAATTGAACTCAAGAGCAAAGAAGCTCTGGGCTTCATACCTATCGGGAAAATAACCAGTACCATCGATGAAGCCCAAAAAATGCAACATATTTTGGGAAGGTGCTTCCTTGGCACCATTGTACTTATCACCGACCAGACCCACTCCCAAAGATGCCGGATGATTTGGAAAGTGTTCTTTCCGCAAGCAACAATCGCGGTTATAGCACTTCCTTCCGCAGAGTTCATGGATACAAACAGCCCAATGAGGACATACCACAGTCCCTGGAGACTCTTTGTATTCCAAATGTTAGTAACCCCAATTTTTTGGGTATGGTGTGCCCAAGGTGAGAAAAAGCTACTGCAAATATCTCATCTGCACCAACCTCTCCGCACGCCCGCTAAATAGCGGGCTGCTTTATTATTTAAAAGCTATTACAGCTATAAATATTTGAGCTTATTTTTTTATCTGTTCTCTCGTACACTTTCGTACATTTTTTAAGGTATTCAAAATAGAAACTATTTTCCTCAATTCTTGGAATATCAATATACAAAACAAAGCCATTATAATTTTTAAAATATTCCCGGTAAGTCTCCTCAAACTGAGGTGCGGCGTACAGCCTCCTAGCATACTTTCCATCTTTTTGTATGTTGAACCCTCCGATATCGTTATACACAACTACCTGGTTTATGTTTGGGTCAGAGACAATAATTTTTTCAGCATCTTTAAACAGCTTATATGGACTTCCATTTATTTTACCGAACAAAAACTCCTCAAGAAAAACCATATTATATACTCCACTCAAAATCAAAATAACTAAAATAACCCTTCCAGAAACCTCCCTTTTTTTAAGGGCTAATACTAAAAAAACCAAAGATAACACCCAAACAAGGGCAATAAAAATAAATGACACATAAAATCCAGTCGGGCCAGAACCACCAGTAAATGGAAAAACGAAGTTCCACTTTATAAACAAAATTCTGCTTAACCACTCTGTTTTGGGGTATAGAGAAGGAATATAGTGATTCCCAAATTGCAGCATAAAAATCGAAATAGCTAAAATGGAACCTAAAATTGCGTCTTTTATTACAAACTTTTGGGCTTTTATGATTTCAGATATTACTGCAGCGGAAATTATAGACAGCGGTATAACCAGGAATTGCAAGTACCTATCTAGTGCCCCAACCGAAAAATCAAAAGCAATTAGGTAAAAAATCAAACCGAAAGTAATAAACATAAAGTAAGGCCGAGCTTTTACTAAAATATCTTTTTTAGCCAGTATCGGTATAAGTATTAAACCTGGCGAAGTATACATTATCGACTTCACAAATTGTATAAGTGTTTGCATCCATCCCCTATCCGCAAACTTTAAAAAATGTTTCCAGTAACTAAATGCATATTCAAGCCTGAAAAAAGGAAAAATAAATTTAGAAAAATACAATACTAAACCCATCACAAATACAAAAATTAACGAAAACACACCATATTTAAATATCTTTTTTTTATTATCAAAAACTCCTCTTTCAAGAAAAAAATCAAAACCAAAAGCTAATATAGGGAGCGCACCACTCACCTTCACCAAAAAGCCTCCGACCGCACCTACAATCAGTACAGCTAACCATTTCAAATTTCCATCTAATTGATACTTGGCAAGCTTAATTTTAAAGTACCCAATAGAAAAGATGAGCATAAAAAATGGCAACACCGCTCCATCAACATCAACCGTTGTCGATGCCAATATTGAGTAAAACGAAATTGAAAATATAAAAGAAGCTATAATAGCAGTTCGTTTATCAAAAATTGTTTTAACTAGAAAAAATAGTAAAAATAAATTTATTAAACTAAAAGATAGGGGTATTACTCTGAAGTTATAGTCCCCTACCAATGGACCGATTTTTGTATATATCAACTCTGTAAAAGGCGGATGTGGAACCGTTCCTGGCGGCATTATTTCTGGATGAGAATACAATACCCACTTATACTCATCCTGATGATACAGATTATTTATTGCAGGCACCCTGAACAACAAAAATATAATCAAAATTACAGGCAACCACCAATATGTTTTCAATCTTAAATCAGTAAGCATTATTTAAAATTATTTTTTGAGGACTAACAAAATCGAGACTCCAAATGGAAATCTTATTCGTTTAAGCAGCTTGCGTTCGAAATCAAATATTCTGAATAAAATCCTATCAACAAACTGATTGTTAAGTTCAAAATCAGAATGCCTTTTTTTAAGTCCAAATAACTTACTTATAAATCTAACTAATGCTATTGGTATAAATAGTAAAGTATTAAAATAGCTCGATAACATGACGTTAAAATCTGCATTGGTTTTTACTATCTTTTTCAAATCACCAAGTGTGTACCTACGATAATGGTGAGCAACCTCATCTTGTACACCCCAAAGAAACATGTATGCTGGAACCATAGCTACAAAAATTCCTCCGGGTTTTAAAACCCTATATATTTCCCTAATTGCCCAGGATTCATCTTCAAGATGTTCAAGAACATTCATACCAAACACCGCATCGAATTGATTATCAACAGAATCAAACTTATGAGAATCTTGAACTTTAATATTTTTAACACCCCTTAAGTGCCCAAAATTTACTGCCTCCTCTGACACATCCGCTCCACTGGCATCGTAACCTAAAGACCTCAATTCATTTACAAAAATTCCTGAGCCACACCCAAAATCAAAAATTTTAAATTTTTTGTGTTCAGTGCTTAAATATTTTTTTAATACATCTTCAGCGATAGTGCGACGCACTCTCATAAGCCAATGGTTTTGCTCGATTTCAAAGTAATTTTTATAGAAATTCCTATTCATGCCAGAAGTATTTAGATCCCACAAATTCCAATTAAACCTATCCACATACTCCTTAAGACAGATGTGCCAGTCACGGGTGAGGTGTGGAGCAATACTTTTTAAATTTATATTTAATAGTTTTTCCGACTTTGGCCGTGGGGCAAAATAATTTTCTTTAAAAAAACTAGAGTCGACTTCCTTTATTTTCACTTCATTAGAGACACCTAGGCACTCAAGCAAATATTTAGCAACATCAGCCCGACTACCTCCCCCATCACATACTCCATGATACAAACCGTAGGCATCATGATCGAGCAAATACCTGATCGATTGAGCAAGATCATAAGTGTGACAAGGTGTACCAAATTTGTCATTCACAACAGCAAGCTCTTTCGCGCCCGCACGCAATTGCTTGATTATTTTATTTATAAACTTCTTATCTTTTTTTGGTCCGCCACCCATCATCCATCCTGCTCTTATAACAATATGTTTCGTAAGAGTTTTGGCAACCAATTCGCCTCCGTATTTTGATTTACCGTATATACTCAGTGGATTAGGAGTGTCCTTTTCATCATATTCATCCTTAAGCCCATCAAAGATTCCGGCGGTAGATATATAAACTAATGGGATATTGTGTTCCCTTGCATATTGGGCCACATTTTCAACCCCTCCTGTATTAGTTGCATAAGCAAGATCTGGGTGAAGCTCACAATATTCCATATCTGTAAGAGCGGCCAGGTGGATTATATAATTTGGCTTTATTTTGTTTAGATACTCAGAAACCTCTTTGGGAGATGCGACATCCAGCTTTTCCAGCCACGGTGCATTTAGGTCAATATCGCTAGGGTGGAACTCACAAATATCCTTGAATACCAAATTAACAGCTTCTCCGAGCATGCCTCCACAACCTGTAGCTACCACTCTATCGCTTTTATGAATCATTGGAATTATAGTAAATGCAGCCTCAACTTTATCATGTCTTTTATAGTATTCAAGACCACTTTGGGTTTAGACCCGGAAGCTATGCCACTTTTTCTTTCATAATGAGTAACAGGGAATTGTGCTATTTTATAGCCCAACATTTTAGCTTTTAGCATAAGCTCAGCATCAATAAATGCACCATAAGGATTGCAATTTATTTTTACCTTTTCTAGCACTTGGCGTTTAAAAATCTTCATTGCGCAATTTATATCTTTGAAGTGTGAGAGGAATAAAATATTTATGAGCGCATTGTGTACCCACGATTGGAATTTTCTAAAATCTGAAACCGCCTTTTTTGTTGCGTATCCAGCAATCACATCATTCTTTTCCAAAAGATGCAGATGTGGCTCAAACTCCCTAACATCATATTGATTATCTCCATCGGTATACATTACATAATCATATTTTCCGTTTTCAAACCCCTCCTTCAGGGTAGCATTATAACCTTTGTTTCTTTCATGGTGGATAACCCTGGCACCCTGAAATTGATTTGCCATTTGGTCTGCTACTTTTCCTGTACCATCTTTAGCTCCATCATCAATTATCGTTATTTCATACTTTTCCGCATTGCGCTCTAAAAAGTCTACCACCACTGGTATTAAATCTGGCAAATTTCCAGCATCGTTATAAGCAGGGCAGAAAAATGAAACTGAGCTCAACTTAGACATTTCCTTAAATTATTCTTTAATATTATTTTTTAAATATCGCATCAATTTTTCCATCAGCTTTGATAGACTATGATTTTCGACCACATATTCTCTTAATTTTTCTTGAGTTTCATTTACTATTTTTGGGTCTGCAGAAGTCCAGTAATTGATTTTTTTTGAAAGTTCTTCAGCATTTTCAGCAATCATATTTTCTCCTAACACTTTCCTAAAATATTGGTTTCTAACGATCGGTAGTGCGCCACAAGAAGCAGCTTCGAGAATTGTTTTATCCATACTACCCGACGGAGTCATATTCACAAATATCCTGTGATTTTTAAACATAAGCAAGGCACCATCACCTGGAACGCCTGGAATAAAATTTAACTTTCCTTTATCAATCAAACTTTTATGTTTTGTAACTAAATTTTCTAGATACGCACCGTCATCGGGGTTGACCGGATCTCCTACCACATCCAGCAATACGTCAACATTTTTGTCATCCAATACTTTAACCGCCTCAATTATTTCATCCACCTTTTTTATTGGGGAAATTCTACCTAAAGATAATACTGAGTTTTTAGTATCATTACGATCGTTTGGATTGAAAAAATCTGTGTTTATACCAACCGGCATTAACACTCCCTTTTTAAACTGGGCAGTAAATGACTGGGGTGATGTATAAAATACTTTTTCTGACAACAAGACCGAGAGACGTGTCAGTAAACCGCCCTTGGGGTGGTTCCTCCAAAGGTAGACTGTTTTGCCGAGAATTTTCCAAAAAATTCCCCCGAGTAGCACATATTCCTGATTCATGTGCACTAAAACTTTTTGGTATTTTATTTTGCTAAAGAAAGCATATTTAAAAAACCTCCAAACATAGACCAGTTTCCCCACATTTTCTTCCTTGCCCAAGGAAAACACTTTTACATTTTGCGGCAAATCAAAACCTCCTCTGTACAAGCAAATCACATAAACAACATCAAAATGCAGAGACATCCTCTTTACCCACTCATGGAAAAAGCCGAGTACAGGGTCTTGTTTGTCGATTTTCTGAGTAAATACGAGCAAGTTCATATTAGTTTTTAAAAATAAATTTCTTATACATGAAAAAATTAAAAACGGCTATCGCTATACCAGCTATTATTTGAGCAAACATATACCAAACCCCCAACAAATCTACAAGTATATACATGAAAACAGTGTTCATAAAAAGCCCACATAACACTATCGCCGCATATTTAACGAATTGAAGATGCATTCCACTTACTACCCTATCCCGGAATGCCCAAAATTTTTGTAAAGTAAAACTAACAACTAGAGCAACACCAAAAGAAATAATTGAGGAATATAAGTACCAAAAATTTAATACATCAGTAAAAAAGTAAAGAATAGCAATTTGAACAAAGGCTGATGTGCCTCCCGCAATCACAAATCTTATAATTTTGTTCCTCTTAAAAATACTGGTGGCTAATTCGAATAATCTTTCAACCAGCTTTTTTGGTTCTGTTCTTAATTCTTTAATTTTAGAAACAAATATTGACTCGTATTTATCTTTATCGACAATAATAGAATTTGCTGTCTTTGCAGCTTTCTCTGAAAGTTTTATTCTGAAATTTTCATCCCAGAGCAAATCTAATGAATTAGCTATACCCTCCACATTGCCCGGTTCACACACCAAGGCAGCATCTTCTTTTTCAAAATCTTCAGCAACTCCTGCCCTAGTAAGAACCATTGGCAAACCAAAAACCCCAGCTTCAACCATAGACAACCCGTAACCTTCGTACTTCGAAGTTGATAGGAAAATGTCAGCAGACTCTAAAAAATGTTTTACATTATCCTTCCAGCCAACAAACTCAATTTTACCAGTCAAATTTAAAGATTTTACCTTTGCTTCTAGTTTTTTCCTTTCACTTCCATCTCCAACAATTGTAAAGCGGGCTTCCTGATGTTTAGATAAAAGCCTGGCAAATGCATCTATCGCAGTGACTAAGTCTTTTTCGGGTTCTAATCTTGAAATGGCAACTATTTTCCCGTTAAATTTTTCTTTCGGCTTTATTGTATCTTGCATGTCTTGAAAAATTGGCAAGACAAATATTTGACCACATAAATCACTTACACTCCTAGCCACTTTTTGAGAGACTGCTCTTACATTATCAGCGTAAGGCAGGACTATATGTGCAATAAAAAATCGGATGAAATTAAGTAGAGAAGTTTTTATAAAATACTTGTTATAAAAGTCAGTATGTATTTGAACTTGAAGCGGTACTCCAAATCTCAATTTCAACAACAAACCAGAGAAACCGGTTTCGAATGGGTCTTGAGTTGTTACCACTACACCACTATTGCCAATTTTATTTATTATTTTTTTAGCAACAACAAAAGCATTGAACGGATATAATATTTTTGATCTCGAAAAAGTGGGATGTACAAATAAATTATCAGAGATTTTTTGTACTGAATAAGAATTTCCTAAATTAAAGACCACAAGATGCATCTCAGAAAAATTTTTTGCCAAACCAATCATTCTTCTCCGCACTGGAGTGTCTTCGAAAATTTTGAGATCAGTGGTTATTGATATAACTTTCATTTTGTAAACTCCTTTACAATAGCAAGGTGAAAGTCGGTCACCTTCTCCCAGGTTTGATTCATATCTAAGCTAGACACCGTTTCAACCGCTTTTTTATATTTTTCAGGATCAAGTAGGTTTCGTAATTTTAGAACTAACTCATTTTCATCTAGTGGATCAAACAAAAATTCTTCTGGTAAATCAATCGACAATCCATGACCTTTACTCAATATTACAGGTTTCCCTAGAGAAAGTGATTCTAGAATAAAATTTGGATTAAATTCTGATAGTGCTGGACCTAGCGCTATAGCCGAGCTTCTTACCTCATCAAAGAGCTGCTCTTGGGGCATTGATTCAACAAATTGAATATATTCAGCAGATCCTAAACTATTTTTTATTTT
>CAYVXT010000008.1:0-15851 GCA_964455485.1 uncultured Candidatus Saccharibacteria bacterium | reverse complement strand
AATAATTCAGGGGATGTGAGAAAATCACAATCCGCCCGTCAAGTCAGGGAAGTTGGGAGTACCCAAAGGCTCACGCAAGTGGGACTAAGGTAAACTCAATGACAAGGACTAAGTCGTAACAAGGCACGGGTAGCGGAAGCTGCTCGTGGAATATTTCAAGGTGAACAAACGTTGTCCCGACGTTACGTCGGGATGACTTAAAGAGTCGTTATTGTGTGTTCCAATTGGACACATAATGGTTTCTGAATCCAAAAATCAGATGATTGTCATAATTGACAAGCGATAGCCCACTTCGCTCAAAATTTGGGGGCACGACCTGCCGTCGCTAAAACTATGGCAGGGCGAGGACGGAACAAAACAAAGAATATCTATTTCAAAACCTCGCCTCACGGCGAGGTTTTGATTTATTTGTATTTTATGATATAGTTTTTTTAGATATGACCTTTAAATTCATTCTACGCATTGCGGCCAGAGCCGCTATAATCCTGGCGGTTATGTTTATCGCTCTTGGTATAGTCACCATTTCCACCTATAACGATGGATTTAAGGTGGCACCAGCCGAAACAGAGGGAGTGGAAACTTTCCTTTGGATTTCTCTTATATCAATTTGTCTTGGAGTATTTTTGAGACAAGTCTCTGGATTACTCCCAGACAAAAAGCCAGATTTGAGCATGCGACACATCACCGGCGTTCCAAAAGAAGCAAGATGGTGGAACGAGGAGAATAGTCAAGCAATTCATTAACATGAGGCGCCGCAGAATGGCCCCAATTAGGTACCAGATAACTGTTGGGGACAGACCTGGTACCTGCCGCCTGTTAGCGACCGCGCAATTTCGCCCGGTCGCTCAACAGAGCGGTTTTTTGTTGCTACTAAATTAATCCCACAACT
Organism: uncultured Candidatus Saccharibacteria bacterium; assembly: GCA_964455485.1. Taxonomy (GTDB): domain Bacteria; phylum Patescibacteriota; class Minisyncoccia; order Phycocordibacterales; family WO2-35-19; genus CAYVXT01. The sequence goes on along the minus strand of CAYVXT010000008.1, from coordinate 14,962 downwards.
CTACTTGCGTTTATATGTAGAATGTGCTTTAATTATTGAAGGAGCCAATAAATGTTCGTAAAAATGGTTTGTATTGTTTCGGTGCTACTGCTGGCAGTCCTTGGTATCCTTGGACTGCTTGTAGGATTTGAGACTCCCGTTCTGGACGAGTGGAGAGCAGAGTATCCCATATTCTTTTTCGGAGTCTTGCCGAGACTCCCTGTACCACTTTTACTCCTGATGGCTGTATCAGGAATATTTATTCTCATCGAATGGGTAACTGGAACCAAGTGGTACATAGGGTTCCAAAAACGGCGGGAATGGCAAAGGCGAGGCAAAGTAGCTCAAAAACTCCTGCGAGAAAAGTACGGCCGAGAGAAGTTCATTTAGGTCAGAGCGGTGAAGCCGGAAGGGTCCTCTCTCCTGGCCCTGACCGCCACCGTTCGCGCCCGATAGTATAGACTGGAAAACCAGCAGACTACCGGGCGTTTTCTTTTTGGGATTTTATGTTATATTTTCTATATTCGTCCTCCTTCGTCCCTCGCTATGCTCGGGACTTCGGCGGGACGCTTAATTTTGTAATTACCTTTGGTAAACAAAATTGGCGCGCGCGTAGCTCAGCTGGTAGAGCACTCGACTGATACTCGTGGGGTCCCAGGTTCAAATCCTGGCGCGCGCACAAGTCAAAAAGTTTAAACTGCTTTAAACTTTTTTACTCTTGTGCGAGGCACAGCGATTTTTTTGTTTTGCAGAGCAAAGGCGAAAACCGCGAGCCGTGGTTGCGAAAAATTTGAGTCAGCAAATTTATTTGTGACCACAGAACAATCTTCGGCCTTTTTGTTTTTATAAAAATTCTTGCTATACTCTTTTCGTCATAGACACACTATTTATTTATTGGAATAAAGATAAAAGCAAATGCATAAGATAAAGAAAGTATTAGCAAGGGAGATATTAGACTCAAGAGGCAATCCAACTGTTGAAGTGGATGTTTGGCTTACTACAGGTTTCGGACGAGCAGCAGTGCCATCTGGTGCGTCAACAGGAAGCCATGAAGCAGTAGAGCTCCGAGACGGTGATAGTAAAAGATATAATGGTAAAGGAGTCTCAAAAGCAGTAAACAATGTAAACAAAGTAATTGCTCTAAAAATTAAAGGCAAAAAATTTGACCAAAGAGGGTTGGATGAATTTCTAATCAAACTTGATGGTACAAAAAACAAAGGGAAGCTCGGTGCAAACGCAATACTCGGGGTTTCAATGGCATTTGCCAAAGCAGCCGCAGCAGAACAAAAAATTCCTGCTTACAAATATTTCAATAAGATTTCAAAAACAAAGGGCGTGAGTTTGCCGGTGCCAATGATGAACATATTGAACGGTGGAGCGCACGCAAAAGGTTCTACAGACATACAAGAATTTATGATCGTGCCAGTGGGTGCAAAAAGCTTCAAACAAGCATTGCAATGGGGTGCTGAAATATTCCACACTCTCAAAAAAATATTAAGTGAAAAGGGACTTTCAACAACAGTGGGCGATGAGGGAGGATTTGCCCCAAAAATTGGAAGCAACGAAGACGCATTAAAACTAGTTATGGACGCTATTGATCGAGCAGGGTACAAGCCAGGACGAGATATTTTCATTGCACTTGATGTGGCTGCTACTGAACTGTTTAAGAATGGGCATTATAATTTGGCAATTGAGGGCAAAACACTTACTTCAGATGAGATGATTTCGCTATATGACAGTTGGATGCAAAAGTACCCAATCATATCAATCGAAGACGGTCTTTCAGAAGACGATTGGATTGGGTGGGAGCACTTTACAGCTCGTATCAAAAAGCTTCAGATAGTAGGTGACGACCTCTTTGTAACAAACATTGAAAGATTGCAGAAAGGTATTGATGAAGGCTCTGGAAACTCTATCCTAATCAAATTGAACCAAATCGGTACAGTGAGCGAGACAATCGATGCTATAAATCTCGCAAAGAAAGCCGGATTTACTGCTATCGTGTCTCATCGATCGGGAGAAACTGAGGATTCAACGATCGCAGACTTTGTAGTTGGGCTCTCCACCGGTCAAATAAAAACAGGCTCCCTCTGTCGAAGCGATCGTACAGCAAAATACAACCAACTTCTCCGCATTGAAGAAGAGTTGGGTAAAAAAGCAACTTACGCAGGTAGAGGAGCATTTAGACGTTAATTTCGTTTCCTATCGTCATAACTTAAAAAGTTCACGGATATTTTCTTGCTAGAAAATTCCTCGTGCTCGCTTCAGTCAAGCTCGCAAGGAACTTTTTAGGTTACGACTCAGGAAATTACAAAACAATGGCAAAATTATTTTTAGTTAGGCATGGAGAAACGGATTGGAACAAAGACCATAAAATAATGGGTATTACTGATATTTCTTTAAATGAAATCGGTGTACAGGAGGCTGAAAAAGTAGGAGCACTTCTAGCCAATCAAAATTTTGACGTTGTTTACACTTCTCCCTTAAAACGTGCGCTAGAAACCCTCGAAATAATCAAAAAGTATGTGAAGTGTGAGAAAGTTGAAATTTCTAATTTACTACTAGAGAGAAATTTTGGATCTTTATCAGGAAAAAGTTGGGATGAAATCGAATTAATAATCCCAAACGGTCGAGAAATAGACCGTGAGCAGGAGTATGATTATTCTCCATATAGAGGTGAAAGTGCAGGGCAGGTAAAAGATAGAGTTGAAAAATTTATAAACGAGATAAATGGAAAGGGTTACCAAAATGTTTTAGTGGTATGCCATGGTGGAATCGTAAGAATGCTTGAGTCAATAAAAGGAGAGCCTAGAAGCATTATTCCATCTGGATCAATAACCGAATTTGATATATGAAAAATAAAAAACAAATTGCATTAATAATTTTAGACGGCTGGGGCTATAGAGAAGAAATTGAACATAACGCCGTAGCCGCCGCAAAAACCCCAGTGTTTGATAAACTATGGAATGAATTCCCACATTCACTCCTTGAGGCAAGCGGTTTGGCTGTTGGACTACCAGAAGGACAGATGGGTAATAGTGAAGTTGGGCACTCAACAATAGGAGCTGGCAAGCCACTTGATACTGATTTGGTGCGCATATCAAAATCCATTTCTTCTGGAGCATTTGATTCAAATCCAGTTTTTCTAAAATTATTTGAGCATGTAAAAAGCAACAATTCTGTTCTCCATGCCAAAGGACTTATTGGAAATGGCGGTGTACACAGCCATCAAGACCACTTAGTTGCATTTTTAAGAGCCGCAAAAAAGAATGGGGTTGAGAGAATAGCAATACACGCATTTACAGACGGAAGAGACACTCCTCCCCAAAGCTCTATTCAATTTTTAAAAGAACTGGAAGGTGTTTTAGAAGAAGTTGGAATCGCAAAAATTGCCACAATCTCAGGAAGGTTTTATGCAATGGATCGCGACAACAACTGGGATCGCCTTGAAAAAGCTGAAAAAGCAATTTTTGAATGTGAAGGCAATAAGTGTGAGATAAAAGCATCTGAATACATAAACGAACTACACAAAGAAGGGAAGATGGATGAGCATTTAGAGCCAATAGTTTGTATTGACGATCAAGGCAACAGCTGGCCAATAAGAGAAAATGACGCAGTCTTATTTTTCAATTTTAGAGCAGATAGAGCAAGAATGCTCTCCCAAAAAATGATTGAAAGAGCAAAGGATTCTAATATTTTGTTCGCCACTCTCACCGAGTACAATAAAGATTTTGAGTGCGAAGTTGCTTTTCCTAACATACCCATCGAAACTGTTTTAGCCAAAGAAATATCAGAGGCGGGTTTAACCCAAGCCCATATCGCAGAAACAGAAAAATTTCCTCATGCTACATACTTTTTGAATGGAGGTATTGAAAAACCTTTTCCAGGTGAAAAACATATTTTATTGGATAGTAGAAAAGATGTACCAACACATGACCTTGCTCCAAAAATGAGAGCTGAGGCCATAGCCGATAAGGCGATTGAAGAAATAAAAAATGGAACTGATTTTATATTTATTAATTTTGCCAATCCAGACATGGTGGGACACACCGCAAATGTGCCGGCCATAATTGAAGCTCTTGAGGAAGTAGACTCTCAACTTGGTAGAGTGGTGGATGCGCTTTTGCAAAAAAATGGCGTTGCGTTCATTACCGCAGATCATGGCAATGCCGAATTAAATCTTGACATAACAACTGGCGAAAAACACACATCACACACCACCAATCCAGTACCTGCGATAATTACTGATAAAGACCTAGAAATGACTGGTGGAACGCTTGCAGATATAACTCCTACAATTTTACATATGTTTGGTATTGAAAAACCAAAATCGATGACAGGGAAAAATTTGGTATAAAAGTACAGGTTTTCCACAAGGAGATTAAAAAGTAGACTTGATTTATATCAAGTATTCATGTAGGATTTTTCACGGGTTGTTCTTTTTTGCAACCAATCAATTCCAGGAGTCACATTTGAATCCACACGATGTTGGAATTATCATTGGGCCGCCCGGTTCGGGAAAAGGAGTAATAGCCAGAACTGCTCCAAAAGCCCACTTTCGCCTCTTGAGCTCAAGCCAAATTTTGAGGACTCGTGGTGACGACAGAATCAAAAAATTGATGCTGACCTCACCATTCGTCCCTGAAGAGCTTTGTAATCCGCTTTTTCGACAGGAGCTTGAAGAAACAGCTCCACAAGACCTGATTCTAGATGCTGTACCGAGAAGCATCACGCAATACCAATTCATCAAAAAGGTATTGAAAGATCTCGGATACCAGCAACGCAACATTTTCACGATCCATGTAAAAGTTCCGCTTTCTCAAGCGGAAAGGCGATTGAGAAATCGGCACCGATCAGATGACACTCCGATTCAAATCGCCAATCGGCTTGACCATTACCAGAAGGTCACAGTCCCTCTGATTCGTGTTCTCTCAACGGAAACGAGGCTCATCTGTTTCGATAATTCAGCCGATGCGTCTGAAGAAGAGCAGGACGCGAGAGCGTGGAAACTGTTTGGCGAGGTCAACAGGGAGCATCGTTGTGACGACCCAGGCTGCCTGCGCATTGCACACGCCTCTTGAGTCACTGAGGTTTTAAAAGATAACCCGGCGAGCGCACAGCTGACGCCCGTCGGGACTTTTTTTATATTAAAATTTATGCAATAATGGCATTTGCAAAGGGAAACCTTTGTTTTCGTTTTTAAAAATTATAGGAAGTTCTGCGCCTTGTAAAAATATTTCCGCTTCGCCCTGTTCGCGGACTCACGGGACCCACACGGAAACATTTTCACAAGGCTTAGAACATATTAAAAAGTATTTATGAAAAAAACAAAAATAGTTTGTACGATAGGGCCTGCAACTGAAAGCGAGGAAATGCTCGAAAAACTCTTGAAAGAGGGTATGAACGTGATGCGACTCAACTTCAGTCATGGAGATTTTGCAGAGCACCAAAATAAGGTTAATAACTTAAAAAAGGTAATGGCTAACACTGGTATGCTATGTGCCATAATGCAAGATCTTTCAGGGCCTAAATTTAGGTTGGGTGACTTCTACCAGGAAAGAGTGGAATTGAAAGCGGGAGATTTCATAACCATAACCACTGAAAAAATAGTAGGTGATGAAAAACGAGTATCCGTAAACTACCCAACACTTCACGAAGAAATTTTGCCGGGAAATATAATAATGGTTGATGATGGAAAAAAGAAATTTGAAGTGGTTGAAATTAACGGAACAGAAATCAAATGCAAAATATTAGTAGGTGGTGACACTAAAGGAAGAAGAAGTTTAAACCTCCCAGGAGCTCCACTTAAAATCAGTGCCCTCACTGATAAAGATAAGGCAGATATTGAATTTGGAATAAAAAACAATGTAGATATATTTGCATTTTCATTTGTAAGAAAACCGAGCGATGTTATTGAGCTTAGAGATATAATTAATTCACACAAGTCCGAAGCCAAAATAATGGCCAAAATCGAAACAGTGGAAGCTGTACAAGATTTTGATCAAATACTTGAATTGGTAGATATGGTGATGGTGGCAAGAGGTGATTTGGCTATAGAAATTCCAGCTGAAAAAGTTCCATTTGCACAAAAGATGATGATTCAAAAATGCAACGCTGCCGGTAAACCGGTAATCACTGCAACTCAAATGCTTGAGTCAATGATTAAAAACCCTGTTCCAACACGAGCAGAGGTATCAGATGTTGCAAATGCAATCTTGGATGGTACAGACGCTATAATGCTTTCTGAAGAGACAACTTTGGGCGCTTACCCTATCGAGGCAGTGAAAGTAATGACTCGAGTTGCAAAAGAAATAGAAGCAAGCTACCCAGAAAGACCTATAGTACACGCACCAAAAAATGGAAAAACTGATGTTACCGACTCAGTTACAGGATCAGTTGTAAAGACTGCGCACGATGTTGGTGCCAAAGCAATTATTGCAATGACCCACACAGGCTTTACTGCTCGTATGATATCTCGCCACAAACCTAAAATGCCAATATTTTCATTATCAGCCAAAGACAAAACTATTGCACAGCTCTCAGTATCATTTGGATGTATTCCGGTACACATCCAAGATTGGAAAAGTGTAGGCGAAGCCTTTGATATAGTAAGAAAAATTTGTTTGGAAAAAGGTATTGCAAAGGAAGGGGACCGGGTAGTGATCGCAGCCGGAGCCCACAGCGCCGGTGAGAAGCATCCCACAAAAGAGACCAATATGATTTTGGTTGAAACAATATAAGAAGAAGTAAGATGTAATGTGTAAGTAGTAATAGCAAAATGGCGCGCCTTACGGCGCGCCATTTTGATTTTTGATTTACCTCTTACCTATTACTAATTACATATTTTACGGTACCCTATTTTTAACCTCTCCTTGTGTAAACGATTTTATATTATCTATTGTTGTATCTAAAATCCTTCTTACGGCCTCATCGGTGTTGAATGCAATATGTGGCGTGACTATGACGCGTGGGTGATTGATGAGATAGTTGTTGGCCAAAACATTTTTAAGTTCTTCCATTTTGGGGTGAGGATTGTTTAAGAGTTGCATTTCATCTCCCATATCTCCTTCTTCCTCCAAAACATCAAGTCCAGCCGCAGAAATAATACCTTCTTCCAAAGCCCTGACTAAGGAAGATGTTTGGACCAAGCCTCCTCTAGCCGTGTTTATAAGCACTGCTCCGCGTTTGATGTGGTAAATACTGGCATCATTTATCATGTGACGTGTGTTGTCGGCAAGCGGCGCGTGCAAACTGATTACATCCGAAAGAGAAAGTAATTCTTCAAAACCAACATAGCGAAAACCGAGCTCTTGATCAATCCCTTGTTTAGGAAATGGATCATAAGCCACTACTTCCATATTGAAACCTTTGGCCATTTTTATAAAATTACACCCAATCCTACCAGTACCTATCACACCTACGGTCTTTCCTTTCAAATCAAAACCTCTTAAGTGGCCTTGCACAAACGAACCGGTCTCTCTTATTTGCTCATGTGCTTCTGGTATTTTTCTAGAAAGTGAAAGTAAAAGTGCAAATGCAAATTCAGCGACAGTATTTTCACCATAAGAGGGGACGTAAACCACTTCAACTCCTTTTGCCCGAGCAGCATGGATATCAACATAATCAAACCCTGTTGAACGTGCCGCAATCAATTTCAAGTTTGGCAATTTTGCCAACTCTTCCGACTTGCATTGATGCGATACAAAAAGTGAAAGTATTTCAGTTGTATTTAATACTTCTTCTCCTGCATCTTCAAAGCTCTTAGCGAAGGTTATTTGTAAATTGTCATCAGTTAACCTGTTGCTTATATATTCCTTCTCCCACTCCTCTTTGTATAAAAATAAAACTTTCATAAAAACATTATTTAGATTTGATTCGTATTCAGTATATAACAGCTCTAAACATTCACAACAAGAAATCAACACCTTAAATGTAGCGATTAATCGCTACAGTTTATACAATAATTATTAATTTATTTAATTGTTTATTATCACTAGTATGACTCATGTTTCCAAAAGAAAATTAAAGAAACAAGATTTTGAAAAGATTTACAATCAATTAAGCAGAATTTTCAGTAAGGCAAAGACTCACAAAGATTCAGAAAAGTTGTTTTCAGAATTCCTATATCCGTCAGAAAAAGTAATGCTCGCAAAAAGACTGGCGATTATCTTTATGGTGATTGAAAAAATACCTGATAGGAAAATTGCAGAACTGCTTTCAGTGAGCACCTCCACCATTGGTCGGATAATTGATAAGTATAGTGCCGGTGAATATACATATCTTGAGTCGTTGATAAAAAAGAATGCGAGCAGTTTTTGGGATATATTGGGAATTTTTATTTTTGCCTCCTTTAATTTGCCAGCGAGAGCTGGTATGTCACGATACAGATGGTTAGAAGACGCTGAAAGGAAATATAGATCGTACAAAGTCACCCACCACAGATTATAATCTGATTCTAAATGTAGCGATTAATCGCTACATTTCTGAATTTTAAAACATTGCAATTTTCTAATATTGATATTTAATGTAGGGAGAAGGGTGGATATGCAAAATAAAATTGGAGAGCGAGCGGAAGAGATTGTCACGGATGTTGTGACAACACTCAACCAAAAGAAGCCGTGGAAAAAGGGCGATATGCACAGGGTTGATGTTCCGTACTCAATAACCGGAATGGAGGTTGAGTACGTAAAGTCCGAAGTATATCGTCAATGTCTGGACTGGGAAGGAAAATTCATTTCTGGAGAAATTCCCTACGTCAATTTCACATTCAACCCTGGAACGCACTTTTTCTGATCACGATCTTCATGATTTATCCCGCTGGTGCAGTGACGCCGGCGGGATATTTTAATTATTTTGCCTTGCTTCTTCCTCCGCAATAGCAGAGAGCATTGGGATGACGGAGTCGGGGTTCAAGGAGACAGATTCAATTTTGTTTTGGATAAGGAAGCGCAAGAAATCAGGGTAGTCAGAAGGAGCTTGGCCGCAGAAACCAATGTATTTGCCACGCTCACGACACTTTTGTATGGCCATTGAAACGAGAGTTTTGACAGCAGGATCATTTTCGTTTGATATGTGAGCCACAATACCTGAATCACGATCAAGACCTAAAGTAAGTTGAGCCAAGTCATTTGAACCAATAGAGAATCCGTCAAAAATATCTAGAAATTCATCGGCTCGCAAAACATTGGTTGGGATTTCGCACATCACATAAACTTTGAGTCCATCTTCACCACGCCTCAAACCCTCACTCTCCATTATTTCCAAAACTTTTTTACCTTCTTCAGGAGTTCTACAGAAAGGAATCATCGGAACAATATTTTTGATGCCAAACTCATTTCTGATTTTCCTTATAGCTCTGCACTCAAGTTTGAAAGCTTCGGCAAATTTAGGATCATGATAGCGCGAAGCACCCCGCCAACCGAGCATTGGATTTTCCTCACTTGGCTCGTAGTCTTTACCACCAAGCAAAGTCGCATATTCATTTGTTTTGAAATCAGAAAATCGTACCACCACGTCATGGGGCCAAAAAGCTGCACCGATTTGCCCTATACCTTCTGCAAGTTTGTCGATATAAAACTGCACTTTGTCTTCATAACCGAGCGTAGCCTGGTCAATTTTGTGCCTAATAGTAGCAGGGAGGTCACTATACTGAAGCAATGCATTTGGGTGCACACGTATGCCGGAGGCGATTATAAACTCCTCTCTTGCAAGACCAACTCCCTTGTTTGGAATAAAAGAATACATAAATGCGCTCTCAGGACTACCGATATTCATACAAACTTTTGTGCGAGTCTCAGGCACTTGTGATACATCGTGCACTTTTTCTTGCCATTCAAGTTTGCCCTGATATACATGACCAGCCGTACCGCTTGAAGTGTCCACTGTTATCACGTCACCAGTTTTGAGTTTTGAAAGTGCGTTTCCTGTACCGATACAAGCTGGTATGCCGAGCTCGCGAGATACGATAGCGGCATGTGAAGTCCTGCCACCTTTTTCAGTAATTATGGCGCTTGCCATTTTCATTATTGGCTCCCAATCTGGATCTGTGATTTCGGTAACTAAAATTTCACCTTCTTCAAACTCGTTTAATTTTTTCACATCAGTAATAATACGGGCCTTGCCTGAAGCGATTTTGGTGCCAACTGCTATACCTTCTACAATTGGTTTCTGATCAGTTTTCATTGAATACTCAGTGATTGTGAGATGGTCTTTACCTGCTTGCACAGTTTCAGGACGAGCCTGCACAATAAAGAGCTCATTTGTTATGCCATCTTTTGCCCATTCCATATCCATTGGAGTAGGGGTGCCACGGCGTTCGGTATAGTGATTTTCAATTTCAACTGCCCATCTTGCAAGAGTAAGAATTTCTTCATTTGTCAGTACAAAACTTTCTCTTTCTTTTTTATCCACATTTACCTCCTTAATGGCTTTTGTTGCGGAAAGAGCATTTTTGCCAGAAGCAACATATATCATTTTGCTTTCCTTTGAGCCAATAGTCTTTTTAATAATAGGTGAGAAGTTTTGATTGAGAGTAGGTTTAAAAATCAAATATGAGTCGGGTGTCACTTTGCCTTGCACCACCATCTCACCTAAACCCCAAGAAGCATCAATTTCAACCACTCCTCTAAATCCACTCTCAGTATCAAGTGTAAACATGACTCCGGAAGAACCCATGTCTGAACGAACCATTTTTTGAACCCCAACAGAAAGTGCAACATCAAAATGATTGAAGCCCTTGTCTACTCGATAAGAAATAGCACGATCATTCCAAAGAGAAGCCATGGCTTCCTTAGTAGCCTGTAAAACATTTTTTGCTCCAACAACATTCAAATATGTCTCATGCTCTCCAGCAAAAGATGCTCCCGGCAAGTCTTCGGCAGTAGCAGAGGACCGCACCGCAGTATCAGCTTCCTCCATTTGATATGCATTTGAAAGGTCAGAATAAGCCTGAGTGATTTCATTCTGCAAATCTTGTGGCAAATCTGAGTCAATTATTTTTTCACGTATTTTCTTTCCAATCTTTTGGAGGTTTTTTACATCTGAAGTATCTAGGTCTTTGAGCTCTGATTGGATGAACGACATAAGCCCGGCTTTTTCGATAAAATACTTGTATGCATATGCAGTGACCGCAAAACCGTTTGGTATGCGGATACCTTTTGGTACAAGTGATGTGTACATTTCCCCCAAAGAAGCATTTTTCCCTCCAACCAAAGTAACATCTTGAATGTTTAGTTGGTCAAACCAAAGTATGAATTTAGTATTTTTGTCGTTCATTATTTTAATAATTATTCCTTTAATAAGATAAACAAGTCAGATACATTACTACCAAGCCTTCCTGTTTTGATAGCACCTCCAACATTTTTAAAAAAATTGTAGCTGTCGTTTTTTGCTAAATATTCTTCTGGAAAAATTCCTTCTGATTTCGCCTTTTCTAATATTTCAGTATCCACGAGGGCTCCAGCATGCTCAGTATTGTCCCAACCATCTGAAGAAACGGCCGCAAACACAATGCCATTTTTTAGGTTTGATAAAGCAGAAAGTGCAACCTCTTGGTTTCGTCCACCCATTCCAGTACCATTTACTTTTACTGTAGTTTCTCCACCAAATAGGGAGCATGATTTACTTTTTATATCCATTGTTGAAAATTGCACACCGATCTCATTTGCATTTCCTGACAAAGTATCACTTTCAATAACCGCATCATAACCCAATTCCCGAGCTTTAGTTTCCATTGCCAAAAGCGCGTCTTTGTTTGAGGCAACAAGTACATTTTTTACATTCAGAAAATATTTTGGGTCTTTCGGAGTCTCTAAAATTTGAAAGTCGGGCATTATTTCTTTATCCATCAAGCCATACTTTCTCATGACCTGAACAGCATCCGCAGCAGTAGTTTCGTCGTATACCGTCGGTCCTGAAGCCACCATTCCAATGTCATTTCCCATTACATCAGAAAAAATAAGAGATACTACTTGTGCCGGATAGAGGGCTTTCGCCAAACCACCACCTTGGATTTCAGACAAATGTTTCCTTACAGTATTTAGCTCAAATATATCAGCCCCTTTTTTGGTCAGAGACTTTGTGATTTCGATCAAAGTATTGCAATTAATTTCATGCGGTAAACACAAGAGGGAAGAGCCTCCTCCGGAAATAAGAACGAGTACTAAATCCCTTTCTGTAACACCTTCTATCATTTCCAAAATTTGTTTAGTGACTGTCACATTTTGCTCAGAAGGATATGGGTGAGTGCCTTGATATGACTTTATTCTTTTAAGAACACCAGCTTTTACGTCAAGTACTATTCCATCGGTCAGTTTGTCTCCCAAAATTTCTTCTATGACTTTGGCCCCGTCAAATGCACATTTTCCAATACCAATAAAAAATATTCTTTCATAAAAATTGCATTGAAAACCAGTATCTTCTATGCACAAAGCACCCCCTTCTTCCAAAGTGATTTTGCTTTTCAATATTTTTTCTGTGTTTATTGCGGAGTATCCAGCCTCTAGAATATCTAAAGCAGCATTCCGCAAGGAGCTAGTGGCTAGCTCGCTTCGGTTTAAAATAATAGACACCTTGAGTTTATTTTATCATTCACACCTCTTTCATAAAACTCAAATACGTGGAAAACTCGGTGGGCACGGAGAGATTTGGTCACAGATAATTTCTTCGCCGTCACTCAGAAATTTCCGCGACCCCGGCTCGGCATTTTCTTCTGCTGAAGAAAATATGCCTGTGCCTTTCAAATCCTCACAGAAACCAATAAATTGGTTTCTTCGTGTGGGCACGGAGAGATTTGAACTCTCAACCCTTTCGGGATACGCTTCTGAGACGTACGCGTATACCAGTTCCGCCACGTGCCCTTTTATAACTATCCTGTCCACTATATCAGATTTGACAGCTTTTTCATTGTGCTATTATAAACACTTAGACTTAAGCAACCACTATGGAGTTTTTAAATTTTTTTAAGGGAAATAACTATGAACCTAAGAGCGAGGTAGCTGAAAACACAGATCCCGGTCAAAGGTTTGAAAATGGGGAAGACAACAGTGACCCTGAAAGGGAAAAGATAAAGTTGAGAACTAGAATATATGAATTAAACACGAAAGATAGAACAGGTAATTTAAATTCTCTTGAGGAGGAAGAAAGGGCTTTTTTGATACAAAAGCTTGAAACAATGGAAGGAGGAGTTGGTCATAAAAACTGGAAAAATGGGAGTAATGACAAGTCTATGGGGGCCGCGGCTTAAAGGGTATTTTGGCTAATTGACTATTTAGAGTTAATTTGATAGCATTTCCGGGCATATGTTAATGATTAGATTACAAAGAGTAGGTAGAAAGCACGAGCCAGTTTTTAGGCTTGTTTTGACTGATTCTAAAAATAGCCCAAAAAGTGGGAGATTTTTGGAAATACTTGGTAGTTATGACGCCAGAAGAGCTGAAAAAGCTGTTTTTAACAATGACAAAGTAAAAGAGTGGATGTCAAAGGGTGCAAAACTTTCTGACACAGTTCACAACCTATTAGTTGAAAGAAAAGTAGTTTCTGGAAAGAAAATCAACAATCTTCCAAAAAAGAGGCCGACTGCTACTGAAAAAACTGAGGAATCTGCAGCAAGTACAGCCACTGTTGAAACAAATGTTCCGGCAGAAGGATCAGCCGATTCCGAACCAATCAACACCGAAACTGAAGCTACTATTGAAGCCGCTCAAGAAGAAGCAAAAGCAGAGTAATTCACCTTTTGCACATCTTCATCTCATATTATATACTTTTAATACAGGACCAGCTTAAACTGATCCTTGCCGGAGTGACGATTAGTCAATCAGGCAGATTATAATTAGTAAAACCGAAATGGAACAAGACGCTCAATTTTTGGAGTTCGTCGTTAAGGGATTAGTAGATCATCCAGAGTCTGTAAAAATAAACAGAACTGTTGATGAAATGGGAGTTCTTCTTACACTCGACGTACATCCAGATGACATGGGTAAGATTATCGGACGATCAGGTAACACAGCAAAAGCAATTCGCATTTTGCTCCGAGTAGTTGGCATGAAAAACAATGCTCGAGTAAATCTAAAAATTAACGAACCAGAAGGAGGTAGAAAATCTTCTTCAGAGTCAACCTCTCATCAAATGAAATCAGTTGATGATGTAATGGAAGACCTAAAATTGTAAAAATTAAAGCGAAAAGCTTAAAACAAATACTGCCCGTTTGGGTGGTTTTTGTTTGATTTTTTGATTTTTTTGTTATATATTTATTTTGCATTTTTCGTTTTGAATTTTGCGCTTTTACAATGAATTTTCATATAGTCACATTATTTCCGGACAGTTTTGATTCGTATTTGAGTACGTCTATTTTGTCACGTGCCCAAAAAGATAAGAAAGTAAAATTTAATTTTTATAATCCTCGTGAGTCAGTCAAACCAACCAAATCACAAAAGAAAAATGAAAAGCCTTATTTAAGAGTCGACGACAAACCTTACGGAGGAGGAGCGGGGATGGTACTCCAGGCAGAACCTATTTTGAAGGCTGTGGAGAGAGCTATGAAAAAGATAGCCCCACCCCCAACCCCCTCCCCAAAGGGTAGGGGACAAAACAAGGGCCAAAACACCAGTAAGAAACCGAAAATTGTGCTTTTTTCAGCAAAAGGGAAAGCGTTTAATCAAAAAATGGCATACGAGTGGGCACAAAAATATAAAGACATTATTTTTATAACAGGTAGGTACGAGGGTATAGATGAACGAGTAAAAACAGCTCTTAAAGCAGAAGAAATTTCTATTGGTCCATATGTGTTGACTGACGGAGATGTGGCAGCTATGGTGGTTTCTTCTGCAGTAGCTCGCTTGGTACCTGATGTAATAAAACTTGAATCACTTCAGGAAGAATCACACTGGAACCTACTTTTGAAAAATGAAAAAGAAGGTGGGGTAGGGGAATATGGTTTGGAGTCTCCTCACTACACTCGCCCGGAGGTTTTGGAGTACAAAGGTAA
>CAYVXT010000007.1:0-3664 GCA_964455485.1 uncultured Candidatus Saccharibacteria bacterium | reverse complement strand
CTCTAAGAACTTTTTATCCCTTTGGGACTGATATGACTTTACTTCATGTGATTAACAATCTAGGGGCTTCAATAATTTTTGCTCTAGTCGGCTTTGGAATAATGCAGTTTATGATATTTGTGAAGCAGGACATTTCCTATAAGGAAAACACTGTGGGAAGAGAAAAAAGGGTCCAATTTTTTGTTTATATATTAACGGCAGTACTATTTCTGGCCACATTCTTAGCAAACTTATGAGAAACCTTGTCACAATCCAAAAAATAGCCGATACCCGCTCAAAGGAGAGTTGGCCGAGGGGCTTAAGGCGACGGTTTTGAAAACCGTAAGGGCACAGAGCCCTCGCAGGTTCGAATCCTGCATTCTCCGCAGAGTTTTTCCACACAAGGCACGGAATGACACCCAGCAAAGACTGGGGGCGGAAGGCCCCGCTTGCTATAACTTTAGCCAAATTGGCCGTATGAGTTAAAAAGGCGGTTCGGGGAGAGGTGAAAGCTTTATTCGGCTTCCAAGCTGAAATCCCATAGAAAGCTACTCGATTTGGTTGATAATGTTTGGCAAACTGCATCAATTGCCCACCTTCCGTGCTTGGTGTGAAAAAATTTTATGATATGCGCCAAAAAGATTTCTTACGTAGGAACAACCCGAGGTGCCCTGATTGTGGCACTGCAATGTACATTGGGAGAAATAGAGGGAAAACTTTTTGGCTCTGTCAGAAACGCTGGTGCGGTGGAAAGGCCCAGGCGGTCCCACATGTGAAGCCAGCGCCAGGGAAAATTCGTAAAAAGCGCTATTGGTTGCACAGAGATTTGGAGAATCTGTGGAAGACAATTGAGCTGCAAATAATGTGGATTACAGAGCAAACAGGGGTAGCCCATATTGGACAAATGACGGAAGCACAACTGGACCAACTTCGAAAAGCGGTAAATAATTTGCGGTTAAACCCATGGAGAACAGCAGTATTCGGGGTGAAGGTTGAACTGGAGGTGTTCCTAAAAAGTCAACTTAGGGTATTGGAATTTGAGATAAAAAGATTAAGAAAATAATATATTATATGGATAAATACATTGAACAACTCAAGCCAATATTTGAAAAAGTAGCCGAGAAGATTGGCCAAGGAGCCCAATATGGCTGGGAGATTGTGCTGAGGCAGCAAATATCCTATGGGGTAGTCTGGACGCTAGTGGCAATAATTTCTCTTATTTCTCTGCGGAAGATATGGAAAATGGTGCAAAAGACAAAAAAGGGTCATGAGTACGAGTGGGACGAGTACGGTGAAGGGGAAATTGCTGTCCTAATAAGTAGCACAATTATTCTTGGCGGTGTGTTTTTAGTGAGTATGATTTTTGGGGTTCTTTACCTCATGAACCCGGGGTACTATGCACTCAAGTTCTTTATTGACCTGACAAAATAAACCAATATGCCCCCCAAAGAAATCATCGTAGACGGTAAAGTGTATGTGGAGAAAGGAATAGGAAAATGGAGACCCGTTTATGGGGATTCATTTTTTACGAGTGGTATAAATTTTTCAGTTTATGAAAATAAATATGAAGTAGGTGATGGTATCGATTCATGGACAATCTGGCGCACTCGTGAGCAAGCCGAAGAGTTTGCCAAACGATGCAAGCAAGTAGCAGAAGATTTACATAATGAATTAGGAGAATAAGTATATGAATAAAGATATAGAAGATTTAATAGAAATATGCAGGCTAAAAAATGCCAATGTTGAACTACTTTTGAAAGATGCATTTCATCGTGGTTTGTTATCAGGGAAGGAACTTGCAAAAAAGAAAATCATTGAAGCTATCGAGCAAGAAAAGTAAACAGCATAATCAAATAATCCATTCCTCCCCCCCAACACTACTCATAACCTTAGATTAGTATGGAAAAAGATAATCTTACATTGAAATGGGGCACACTAAAGGCTTGGAGCTTTCATAGTGAGAAGGCAAAAAAACTTCTTGAAGAATTTGGAAAAATAGGCATGTCCATGAGTGCGGCAATGCAAAAAAACACTCCAAGACAAAAAGAAATAATTTGCGAACTAATAGATGAGGGTGATTTTGAGCAGGTATACCTGGACTGGGATGGAAAATATGTAACAAAAGAAGAAGCTAAAAAATACGTTCTTAATTAAAAATATGCTCTACTCACCTCAACGACTAACCTTAGATTAGTATGAAGAAACAAACATTGGAACAACGAATTGCAGAGTTAGAAGCACGAGTGAAGAAACTCGAAGAAATAATAAAACCAGTAAGTCCCCCTTGGGGATATGTGCCATATACTCCTGTATACTCAACACCTCATTGGCACGGAACTGGACAACCTTGTTTTGTAAATCCTTGTGTTTCTAGCTAATATGCCCTACTCACCACAACAACTCAGAGACCTTGTTACCTACTCTGCTCATGCACCTTCTAAATGGAGACAAGAAAAACTAACTCTCCGGTTTCCCTTATGCGGGTTCGATTCCTGCAAAGCACTAAGAAAATCCAGCGTTAATAAAATCGGCATCTAAGCCGAGGTAAATAAAGTGTATGGACGAGAGATTAAACGATTCTGATTTTCAAGAGTGCCTCAAGTATGCGCCTTTCAAACTTGAAGAAGTTGACAGTATCCTTGCCTGTTGGCCTGGAGCAGCCGATGAAGAATACTGGGAGTATATAGTAAAGTTAAAAGATGGAAATTATGGTTGGGTGAATGGCGGGTGTGATTACACAGGTTGGGGGTGTCAAGAAAGTGGAGAAGGTGGGGTAGCTACTTCTACTGAATCAGCTATTTTGCTCGCACCAGAAAAAAAAAGAGAGAATTTGCGTAAACAAGTTGATGGTAGTGCGCCTTACGGATTAAGATAAAAGCATGAAATACACCACACCAGCAGGATTTTAGAGAACTGGCCATGGTAACATGGCCCTCTGCTCCCTAGGCTGAAGAAGAAGTGGTTATTCCAAAGGAAAAACACAAACTTATGTAAATTGTCAAAAACATAATTTGTCTGATGATACATCAAAATGTCCACGGTGTCATTGGGAAATAACGGAAGCGGAAGCGGAACAATGGAATCTTTGTTTATGTGAAATCAAATCAATAATTAAAAAACTTAAAAATGAGATATGAAAGTAATCTTAAGAATAAACGGAGATATTTTGACAGGAAAGTGTTTTATCCCAGATGAGTGCTTAAATACGGAATACAAAGTGCCTTTTAACAAAAAAGCTTCTACGCACGCAATTAATCGGGCGCAAGATATTATGCGCGAAGATAAAATTTTAATTTTTAAGTGGGATGGGAGAAGCCGATATAGAAAATCCGAAACTTCCGCGCCCATAATGGATTTAGTAGAAGTTTTATGAAAAAAATAATCCTTGATTTATGCGGAGGTACTGGAAGTTGGGCGAAGCCATATAAAGAAAACGAGTATGATGTCAAAACAATAACTTCGCCTGATTATTACGAGAAAAATAAACTAGATAAAAAGGTGTAAAGTCGCCCGTGAGTGAACATAACCGTAGTAAAACTACGTATCTCGTGCACTCCTCATCAAATCTTTGCCTATCCCGTGTGCTGTGTACCTGTGATAATTGTCCAACTGAGTACCTGAATAGTCGGGTATTCTGAGGGCAATTTTGCCCGCCTCGTTCTTTCCAATGTCATGAAGCTGCTCT
>CAYVXT010000006.1:0-4354 GCA_964455485.1 uncultured Candidatus Saccharibacteria bacterium | reverse complement strand
GCAATCATCTATCAGCAACATAAAACCACAACTTGAAAATTCCATCCCATTTATTTATATTTGCGTATGAGCTCGCAGATTAGACTTGAACTTATTAACTGGATTTCAAAACTGAAGGATAAAAATCTACTTAAATCTTTATCTTCTATTAAGGACTCATAAGAGTCTGGTGATTGGTATGAAAATCTAAGCACAAAGCAGAAAAAATCATTACAAAAAGGTATCGAGGACCATAAGAAGGGAAGAGTTTTGAGCAGTAAGCAATTTTGGAATCGGTATGGCAAGCAAGCTTGAAGTTATTTGGTCAAATGAATCTGCCCGTAAGACAGATCAAATTATTAAATTCCTTACTGAAAACTGGTCGTTATAAGAAGTTGAAAACTTTCTAATTGCCTTAGCCGCTTTTGAAGAAATTTTTTCTCGGTTTCCTGAAATCTATCCGAAGTCGTTAATTAAAAAAGGTTATCGTAAAGCTGTAATTTAAAAGCAGGTTTCAATTATTTATTCGGTCGAAAGGAACATAATAAAAGTGCACACATTGTTTGACAATCGGCAAGATCCCGGTAAGCTTATGTAACAAGGTATTCGCATAACATCACCTTGCCAAAATGCAGCCACAAACATTTTTGCTATATTTGGAATGACGAACGGGCGGCACTTTGGCAAGCAATTGGACGTTATGCGGCAGCTTAATAGACAACTCGACCAATGACAGACAATAAACTCAATAATGATGAAAAGCAAGATGAGCTTGTGAAGTATCGAGACTTGGTTTTGGCAACACTTGATTATTACATTGACAATAAAGAAATGCAAATCAAAACGACTGACTTTGACTCAATCGAACATTACAAAGGACTTAAAACGCAAACAGTAGAACATTATCAAAAAGGACGGCTGACCAGGCTAAAACAATGGTTTCGTGACTTAACAGAAATGCAAGTAGAAACTGGAGACTTAAAATTCAACAAATATCTGCAAGACAAAACGAAGTATGACATTGACATTTTCAAATCTTACTTCCAGCGTATCGACAAGGTAATTGAAAAAGGAAAAATCACGACCGACAATCAATTTTACGACATCAATATAATGGTTGACCAACTTTGCCAAACCGAACCAGTTGACCATAATAAAATAGAAATTTTAAACAGAATTTTAAGCGAATACAAACAAGGTAAATCACGACCATCAAAAAAGCCGACCACATAACAAGGTTTTGCCAAAAGCAGGGCTAATCGGCTTTGGTTGAGCATTTGTGCAAGGTTAAACTTTCGTTCTTCGATTGAACATTTGTGCTAAAAACCCCTGCCTTCAGCAATACACAAATCGTTACCTGCAACCTATGGACGACAGTGCTAACGTTAAACTGACGGCAAAAAATGAACTGACGACTGAATGAAATTTGACTCTTACATACCTTGCGACATTCTTAGACCGTTTGTAGAGTGTTATGCTATTCAAGAGACATCAAAACAAGACACTTATAGAGTTCTGCCCGACACAGGTTTGGTAATCGGTTTTCAATACAAAGGCAAATTATCACGACTGCATAATGAGGTTGAAACGCCTCTGTCAATTTCTGGCGTATCAGGTTTAGCCGACCACAGCAGGACTTTTAAAAACTCACCTGACATCGGGACAGTCCTAATCTTCTTCAAAGAAGCAGGTGCTGCTCCATTTTTCAGACAACCATTGCACGAACTATTCAGAGAAAGTGTTTCGCTTGACAACTTTATGCTTCGTTCCGAACTTCTTTGCTTAGAAGAGCAATTAGCAGAAGCCAAGACAGACACACAACGCATTGCATCAGTTGAACATTTTTTAATTAACAGAATGACTAACACCGAACCAGACAAGTTAGTATTGGGGGCACTTGCACTCATTCATAGAAGCAAAGGCAACATCCGAATAAAAGAATTGACAGAGCAATTATTCATTAGTCAAAGCTCTTTAGAAAAAAGATTTCGACAAGCAGTTGGAGCATCACCAAAAAAATTTACTTCTATTATTCGCCTCAAAAATGTTATTCAACAATACGGCAAGGTAAACTCTCTGACAGAGTTAGGATACGAAACAGGATTTTATGACCAGGCACATTTTATCAAAGAGTTCAAAACCTTCACAGGCGACACACCCGAAAAATTCTTTTCAGACAAAAAATAGAAAAACGATTTTTTACAATTACAGGTTTTGTGGAAGCTACACTTTTGCATCGTAATTCAAAAATCGTTTAACAATTTAAAAAAGATCAAAAAATGAAAAGAATGAAATCGTACGATGTTCCCCATAAAGGTTTAAGGAACGCTTTATCACAAGTGCAATTTCTTGCAGGAAAAACTGACTACTCCAATCAAAACGAAGTAGAACAACTTTACAAATTGGGTGAAGATGTTTTTAAAATTCTTACCATTCATGGAACTGATGAAAACGAAATAACGCTTGCAGAATTGGAACAGCGTTGCATAGGTTTTTCGCAACACGACATGGAAGAACACGAACAAATTCATCTTGCCCAAGACAAACTTGAAAAGTTACTTGCAAAAATTTACAGCAACTCAAAAGCGGGACAGGATGTAAGCGAAGACGGTGAAGAATTTTATTTAGCGTTTAGTGAGTTTCATGGAGCATATTTGGAACACACAGCCGAAGAGGAGCGAGTAACACAGCCGATGTTGTGGAAGTGTTTTACTGACGAAGAACTAGCATCACACAGAGGAAAAATTATGGCAAAAAATCCGGCTCAAACGTTACTGATTTGGTTCAAATTTGTAATACCTTCCCAAAGTCATAAAGAAAGAATTGGACTTTTGACAGGATTTAAAAAAATGGCTCCTGAACCTTTCTTCAATGAAGGAATGCAAGTAATTAAACAAGTGTTGACAGAAAAAGAATTTGACGAATTAAGTAAAGCATTAGCATAAATTAATTGACAGCAAACATAAGCGAACGACTTCTGACAGAAAACAGGGCAGCAGGTAACATGGGCTTAGAGATAGCCGGCGGATAGTTCGTAATTGAACGGTTGTTCTTTTTATTTACATTTGTGCAAGTGGACACGATAGTGCTTCCAAATGTCCGCCATCGCTAAGCTCAAAAACGTTAGCGGTAATTTTATGACGACACGAAACACATACTTAATACTTATGACAGGGTTACTCCTGTTTACATCTTGTAGCGGACAGACCGAGGACAAAAAACAATTAGACAACTCAACTAAAACACAAATGGACAATTATGAACTTTCACCTGAAACAGCTCATCCAAAAGCAAAAATATTAATGACCGAGGACTTTTATTGGAGTCCAATTGAAGAATCCGGACCTTTTGGAAATGACGATGGTTCTGACGCCTTTTACGGGTTCATACAATGGAGACAAAGCAACAAAGCAGTTAGTCCGACAGTTTATTTAAAGGAACTCATTGAAGGTTGGGGCTATCCACCTTTTGACTGGAACGAAATGGACACGACAAAAATCAGTCAATATATTTCTGCAAAGACACAGACAGACAACTCGGAAATCGAAAAAAATATTCCAGCGATGCTTGAACATTTTAAAAGCATAGGAGACAGTTCGGGTAAACAAATTGACGAGGCACAGTTGAGAGAAATTATGGCAACGACTTCAAGCAGTATGGGCGGCACATTTTTATTAGGATTAGACAACGCAATTATTGCAGTAGGTTTTGGACAATTTGTGCTAGAGGGGAAAATTGACAAGGATATTAAGACCTTAACTAAAACTGCAATTAATAGAGAACTTCTTCCAATACTTATTGACAGATGGGATGGCGAATATAATAAAACACGCAAGGAGCAGTTGACTAAAATGTTGGCGACAATTGACAAGATGAACGAATGAGAAAAACTACCGCTAACAGCACTTTTGCAATAATCGGGGTTTGGTGCTCCGCAGACAGTTTTATGGCAGCCGAAAATTTTGTACTCCGCATTAACATTTGTGGTAAAAAGTCCGCCCATCACAAATCTGCAAACCGTTATGCGACATGCTCGAGCAACCTGCTAAATTGAAAGTGCATGCAAGAAAAAATCATTCGAAAATGCGACTGCTTATATTAATTTTGATTTCTTCTGCTATTAACGTTTCAGCGAAGACCAAGACAATAATTGTTAAAACAGATAAAGCTATTAAACTCAAAAAGCTTAAAATTTATACAATTCCAACAGACAATATAGATAGGGCGAGCTATGTCTACAATATTGATAAAAAAACAATTTCATTTTCAATTGACACCAATCAATTTTACATTGAATATGCAAACTCAATAACATATAAATTCGAGAATATTCAGAAAATAATTGCTGACACTATCATCATAAACGAAGTAAAGT
>CAYVXT010000005.1:0-29736 GCA_964455485.1 uncultured Candidatus Saccharibacteria bacterium | reverse complement strand
TAGTTATTGTAAAATTTAATATCACCTCCTCCACCTCTAACATAATAAATTGATCCCGGAGCATATCCTGACCGTGTTGGATTTTCCAAAGTGGCCATAATCACATAAGTGAATGGTGGAATAGCAAGGCATTTGGTTTGTGCACCGACCACAATTGGTGCGTTAATGGTGGCTTGCGCTGGTGTAAAGTCGGGAGGTGCGAGAGAGTTAGTTACATAATATCTGTAAAATAGGAAATTCTGGCCTTGTGGCAAGTTGGCAATACCTATAGTGGTTCCTAGAATTTGCCACCTGGCATCAATATCAAGAAAAGAGACGCTTTGGGTTCCGAGTGGCCATCTGCCATCATTGTTTGCTGCATATAATTCAATTTTGTTAATAATAGATATCACATTAAGGATTTTTTCTGCATCGCGTGCCTTACCTCTTGTACTATTCAGTTGTGCTATAAATACTGAAGACAAAACCCCCATAATGGCAATTACCAACAATAGTTCTATTAAAGTAAAACCTCTACCTTTAATATGTTTAAATGTATTATAGGTGATCACTTTTATTTGAAGACAATTCTACTAAACTTCATTTAAAAGTGCTCACTTTTGTTTGGGATTACAAAATTAAATTTTCAAGCAACTTTACTCTTGCAACTCTCCTTTCTTGGTCTAAAAATACACACGCAAGATCAAGTTGCCACTCAGGTTCTTTAGATTTGTACTTTTCTAATAAATAGGTCTGGATGGCTCTTTGGAGCCTCTTTTGTTTCCAAGGATGCATGTTGTCCTCTGGCCTATAATTGTTGATTTCCTTGTCAAAATGGCCATCATTACTCCTTCTACTAACTGTTTTAACCTCAATTATGTGCAGAATCCCGTCTTTTTGGGCAACTATGTCCAATTCGCCCCATTTTTTTCTATAATTTCTGTCTATTACAGAATAACCTTTGTTTACAAGGTATTTTGCTACTACCCTCTCCCCTATTGCCCCAGTTTCGTTATGCTTTGCCATGATCTATCCGTCAAAAAATAATGACTTATACACACTGTCCCCAATGTTATCCACAGTCTTAAACCAGAATCGTTGATAATTAAGTGTGATTAGACAATAAAGACATTATACCCAAAATTTTATGTTTTAATTATAAGACTTGTTCAATATCCTAAAGGATATTTGTATATTTGGAGCTATGTGCTAAATTTATTAGCGTACAAAATAGCGATCATGGTTTAGTGGTAGAACACGTCCTTGCCAAGGATGAGACGGGAGTTCGATTCTCCCTGGTCGCACAAATAAGTAGTTTTAACGACTAAGTTGTGCGCCAGAACAAAGCAGAATACTCTGCTTTGTGTGGAGAATCGAAAGCCGGAGGCAAGTTTTTTCAGCAATATTTATTAATTGTTTTGCGTGTAATCTCTATTGTTTGTGTTATGATTTGACCATGCTCTCGTGGTGAAATGGATATCACAACGGTCTTCGGAACCGTTGTTGGGGGTTCGAGTCCCTCCGAGAGCACAGCGAGTGAGCAAGCAAACTGCTTTGCTTGCGCGAGGGACGAGAAGACCTTGAGTATCCCGATGTTAATCGGGACGAAAGGTGTACTGCTCCAGTAGGGAGAGAGTCCCTCCGAGAGCACCACTTCGCTCTGCTAAAGCAGAGCTTCGCGGTGAAAGCGGTAAAATATGAAAGCTACTATAGAAAAATTCAATATACCCCAAGAGGTTTCCCATGTAACAAAGAGGCTTAAAGAAGCTGGTTTTGAGGCGTACCTTGTAGGAGGATGTGTCAGAGATCTTTTTATGGGCAGAGTTCCTAAGGACTGGGATGTCACCACAAACGCTACTCCTGACCAAATAATACCCTTATTTTCCAAGACATTTTACGAAAACGACTTTGGTACAGTAGCTGTTGTAAATGAAAATATTGAGGACCCTACCCTTAAAATAATAGAAATTACTCCATATCGTACTGAGTCAGGCTACTCTGATCATAGGAGGCCAGACGTTGTTGAATTTAGTCAAAATATATTAGATGACTTAAAACGACGTGATTTTACAATAAACTCAATTGCATATGACGCTGAGGTTGGCGAAGTTATAGATCCTTTTGGTGGTGTTGTTGACCTACATAAGGGTGTTATAGCAGCAGTTGGCGAACCTGGCGATAGGTTTTTTGAAGATGGGTTAAGAATAATTAGAGCAGTAAGGTTCCACGTGGAACTAGACTTCCCTATTGAACCTCAAACCGAAAAAGCAATATTGGAAAATAAGGATATTTTAAGCCAAGTTTCACGTGAGAGAATTAAAGATGAATTTGTAAAGATAATAATGTCACCACGCCCTGCGAATGGGTTGTTGCTTATAAATAAGCTAGGATTGCTCCCCCATCTCATTCCAGAACTAGAAAAGGCGATTGGTGTTGAGCAAAACCAAGCTCACGCCTATGATGTTTGGACGCATCTACTAAAAAGCCTGCAACACGCTGCAGATAAAAAATATCCGTTACACGTGAGACTGGCTGCGCTTTTACATGATATTTCAAAGCCAGAAACCCGGAGATGGGATAAAACAGCAAATCAGTGGACATTTTATGGTCATGAGGTAGTAGGTTCACGTGTAACTAAGAATATACTTGAAAACCTAAAGTTTTCACGTGAAACTATAACCAAAGTGGTAAATTTGGTTAGATGGCATATGTTTTTCTCTGATACTGAGAAAATCACGAATTCAGCTGTTCGGCGCCTAATTTCTAATGTTGGAAAGGAAAATATATGGGATCTTATAGATGTTCGACTATGTGACAGAATAGGTACGGGTAGACCTAAGGAAAACCCATATAGGTTACGAAAATACCAATCTATGATTGAAGAGGTTATGATGGACCCTATATCAGTAGGAATGCTTAAAATTGACGGTAAGAGGATAATGGATATTCTGGGCATTGCTCCTGGCCCAAAAGTGGGCCAGATTCTAAATTCGTTACTAGAAGAAGTGCTTGAAGACCCGAAATTAAACACAGAGGATTATTTAGAAAAAAGAACTATAGGGTTGTCAAAACTGTCCGATAAGGAATTAATGAAGTTATCCGAAGTGGGGAAGAGGAAAAAGGAGGAAGAAGAGGAAAAGAAGCTTACTGAGATTAGAGACAAACATAATGTCAAATAAAAGTCATCACTTATCCACAGATTGTCCTTTACATTAATTATCAAAGTCATAAAATGCTATCAGAAGCCAATAATTTTTTAAGGACATATTCTTGGCACTTTGTTCTTTACATGCAGCTTTTTTAAAAGGAAATTTGGTTAGTAAGCAGGGAAGTAGTATATATATCTTCACTCAAAAATTTTTAAATTTGAGATATCATACGGAACCTGTGAAATCGCGTCTAACTGAGTTTTGCTTTGGTCCCGGCTCCGCTTTTGCGCATAATACTTGTGCATAAAAGAGGGGCTGGGAATGTTCTTTCGAACCCGCCAAAAATGACGCAACCTCCACTCGTCATGTTTGGTGGGTTTTTTGTATGCACAGTTTATGAATCATGAAGAAATTTTTGAGTTATAATTTAAGTATTAAAAGTTAATTGTCTAAAAATGAAAAAGCTACACAAAATCGCATTCATACTTCTAATAATCGGAGGTTTGAATTGGGGCTTGGAGGCGTTTGGATGGGGGATTGGGAACTTTGTTCCATCTTCTGTTGCAATGCTCGTTTATATTCTTGTAGGTCTCTCTGCTTTGTTAGAGGTTTTTGGTCACAAGAGTATGTGCAAAGCTTGCGATTCAGGAAACATGGGTCAGCCAATGTAATTGGATTACAATCTAGAAGCCAGAATCTGGAAGCTAGGAAGAAAAAAGGGGACTCTCGTCCTCTTTTTTGATAGCAGATTAGGTAATTTTTAGAGACATATGTTTTGAAGTGCCTTGCGAGCTTGACTGAAGCGAGCACGAGGAATTTTTCAGCAGAAAAATATCCGTGCACTTCAAGGCATGTGTCGAATAAAAATTATGGGGCAGATAATTCAAGCAAAATGGGGCAGTGGTCGGAGCCAAAAACACTAGGGAGGATTTTTGATGCCTTAACTTTTGGTAAGAGCTCCTTATTTGCAAAAAAGTAGTCAATGCGCCAACCAACATTGTTTGCTCGAGCATTCCGCCAAGGGGTCCACCAAGTATAGTGACCATTACCCTTAGTGAAATGTCTAAAAGTATCAATAAACCCTGCTTCGATCACCTTATCAATTCCTTCACGTTCTTCTTTTGTAAATCCGTGCTCGCCCTCATTTTGTTTCGGGTTTGCAAGGTCTTCTTCGGTGTGTGCCACATTCAAATCACCGCAAAATATTACTGGTTTGGTTTTTTCTAGTTCTTTAATATATTCTAAAAATGCAGGATCCCAGCTTTTGTGACGCAAGGGGAGTCGTGATAGGTCGCCTTTAGAGTTGGGTGTGTAAACATTTACTATATAAAAATCCTTAAACTCTGCAGTGAGTACTCGCCCTTCCTTGTTTGGATCGCCATAACCATCGTCTGAAAGCTTGTATTTTTTACAAATTTTTTCTGGAAATCCAAAAGTGACCGAAACCGGCTTCTTATTAGTAAAAATAGCTGTGCCACTGTAGCCAGCTTTTTCTGCACTATTCCAATATTCCTCATAGTCAGGCAAATCAACCTCTGATTGGTGTTGTTGCGCCTTTGTTTCCTGTAGGCAAATGATATCTGGCTTGTACTCATTTACAAAAGGCACAAAAAGCCCTTTTTTGTGTACTGCCCGTATGCCATTTACGTTCCAACTTACTATTTTCATTTATGTATAATAACTCACCCTTTCACTATCGTGTAGTCCCTCTCTTACTACAAGAGAGGGAAACCCGACCCTCGCTCTGCTCGCACTTTCCTTGATCAGGGGAGGGAAAAACACGCCTTTGATTCTCAGCTCCAGTATGCTCGATTCTGCCGAATCGACTAGATGCAGGAAATGGGAAAAAGAAAATAGCCATTGCATCCAATGGCTATTACACACAAAAATGTCAGTTAGATTTTCTGTTCTGTCTCAAATTTGGACTCATCCCAAACAGCGATGAAGTAGTCGAGGTTTTGGTGCCTGGCAACGAGGAAGGGATCGAGAACTACTTTTTCGTGTTCCACTGCCACGAATTCGTGTATGAACATTTCAACCTCCGGTCCAGGGAACCTCTCTTTAACCTTTATCGCCATGAGTAATACAAACTCAGGCACCGGTTGGGAGTAGCCTTTGAGGGTAGTTGCTCGCCATCGGCCAAGCAAGAGGTCTGATCTAGTGAACCCATGTACCATGAGGAAAAAACATGCAAGTAAACTCCCGGTGCATGTCCAGACGAATTTGTACCCAGTGCTTTCAGAGGCCGAAAACCAGCCGAATAGCCAACCCACAATTGCCGGACCTACACTGAGCAGAAAAGTGATTGCACTCAGCGTATACATTGTGACAAAGAGCCAGTTGGGGACCAGTCGCTTATTCATCTTAACTCTCGATTCCTTGTACTTCTCGACTGAGTCAAGACTAAATGGAGCCACCCCTAATTCATGCAGAGCTTTTTGGAAATTTAGGGTGCTTTTTCGCGACGAGAGCTCTTGATACCCGAGAAGGCTCTGTGCTTTTTCGGGCAGATCAAGCCAGAAACCAGATGCCGTGATCTCTCCCGCTGGAGGATCTACACGCTCCAATAGAGTAACCGGTGATTTATTCACAATTTTCTCCTTATTCAGTTGCCAAATAACAAATTGACTTCTTTTGATAAACTAATTTATACTTAGGGTATATTCAACTAAATGTTTAAAAAACATCTGTTTTTAAACTAAAAGTTTATTTATGATACTTCAGGCAGATAAAAATCTGGAAGATTACTTGGTGGAGCTCTTGGTAGAGAGGCCAAAATCTGGTGTTTTTGAGATGAGGGAAGTTTTAAGTAAAATGGGTAAGAAATATACTGTACAGGCCATATACAAAGGACTCAGGAAACTTCAGAGTGGGGGAATCGTGGTGAAAGTGGGAAGAGATTATAGCTTGCGGATACCATGGGTTATTGGTCTTAAAAATGTTTCTGATCAAGCCTATAAAAACTATTTTGAATCACCGTCTATTACCAGTTTATTGCCAGAAATAGGAAAAAAGGAGATTTGGCACTTTAATAATTTACTAAAACTAAACGATTTTTGGTCTCAAATATTGTTGTTACTGGTCCAGCAGTCAAAAAACAAAATATTATTGGGCTACAACCCACACACCTGGTTTCATTTGGTTCAAACCGAACAAGAAGACCAATATTTGAAATCAGTGGGATTTGCAGGTGGTAAATTGTATCTCGTTATTGGTGGAAAGACTTATTTAGATAAATGGGCACAAATATATTTTGATAGGAATGTGGTTAAGTTTTCATTTGCAAAAAGCTCGTTTGAAGAGAGTGGGAGTGACTATGTCAATGTGATCGATGATTATGTTGTTACTGTAAAAATAGACCATAAGACAAGTGATGTAATTGATAAGCTGTACTCTGAAACTTTGTCTATTGAAGAAATAAACATCGGAGAAATACTGAGGATTTTTAATGGTGATGTAAAGGCAAGTATTTGGGTAGAAAAAAATCCAGAAAAAGCTAAAAAAATAAAAAGGAAATTTAAAGATTTTTTTGGTGTTGATTTCTAATTTTTATTCCTATCTTTAAACCCAATTGGTTCTTTGGGTTCGGTTTTTGGGTTTATGAGTTGGGAGATGGTATTTAAATTTTTGAGGTTTCAATTTGGAACCTCAAGTTATTAATTCCTTTTATTGTGAAATTTTTTATGGATGTCGCGGAGGTGGCGGTCGGTGACGTGAGTATAAACTTGGGTGGTTGAAATGTTTGCATGGCCTAAAAGTGCTTGTACTGAGCGTAAATCGGCACCATTTGAGAGCAAGTCGGTAGCAAAACAGTGACGGATGACGTGGGGAGTGACCTTTTTTGAAATACCAGCTTTTATAGCATAGTGACGGATGATTCTAACTACCGATCGTTTGTTTATTCTCAAACTTGAATCCTTGCCAGGTTTTATGTTGTTTGAAAGTTGCACGAACATTGCTTCGTCGGTATCTTTCCTTTTTGCTAAATAATTTTTTAGTGCCGTCTTGGCTTCCTCTGAAAAGAAAACCACCCTTACTTTCCCTCCTTTGCCTCTTATTGAGTGGCTATCACTGCCCAAATCTATATCTCTATCCAGATTACAAAGTTCGGAAACGCGTAAACCAGTTGAAAACAATAGTTCAAGTATTGCTTTGTCACGTAAACCAATCAAACTATTATTATCAGGAGCTTTCATTAGCCGAGTTAGCTCCGAGTCTGATATGAGATCAAGTGATCTTTCGGGTACTTTCGCAAGCTCAATACGATCAGAGGGTAAGGTTTTTATTTCTTGTCTTGCTAAATATTTTAGAAAAGCTCGAACTGCAATCAAATAATAATTTTGGGTTTTTTTATCTAAGGTTCCTTTTGTGGGTTTTCTTTTATCTTTTGGTTGGCGGTTGAGCCAAAGTCGGAATTCGCGGATAGTTTCGTCTGAGATTTCAGAAGGGGAGTTTACTTTTGCTTGATTTAAAAATACTTCCAGATAGCGAGTGTAGTTTTCAACTGTTTTTAGAGAGCGACCCTTTTCGATCTCAATATACTCCAAAAATCTTCGTTTTAGTTGTTGTAAGTCTTGCGCCACCATGACATTTTACCACCTTTTAACGTCGCACAATATTTTATGAATAGTTTTTACAGGTGTTGCAAAAGGAAAAGGGGTGTGATATACTTGATTACACCTAATAAATCAGGAAATTTCAATGCTTACAAAGAATAAAAAGCAAAAAATCATAAAAGAGGTCGCAAGGACTGACAAGGACACTGGTAGCCCAGAGGTTCAAATTGCTGTACTTTCAAGAAGGATCGACGATCTTGCATCACATTTGAAGAAAAACAAAAAAGACAAGCATTCAAGGCGTGGTCTTTTGGGCCTTGTGGCACAGCGAAAGTCTCATATGAAGTATTTGGAAAAGAAAGATGCGAAGCGCTATAACTCTATAGTTAAAAAGTTAGGTCTTAAAAAGAGCGCATAATTATCTGAGTGCTCTAATTTTCTTACAGTACCCAAAATAATATTTAATTCCCAATACAAACATTTGGGCTATAGGTACTTAGGATTTATTTAGTACAATTAGGTTGACCCCGACGTTTTTAGTCGGAGGCCCGACAAAGTAGTCGGATTAGTAATTTTAATTTTTTATATGCCAGTAATTAAACACCCTGAACAAAGGGTAGGAATTTTCATAGATACACAGAATCTTTATCACAGTGCCAAAAATATATACAAAGCAAAAGTAAATTTTGGAAATGTTGTAAAAGATGCGCTTGCAGACAGAGTTTTGATAAGAGCAATTGCATACGTAATTTCAACGGAAGCAGGCGACGAAAAAAACTTTTTTGATGCCTTAGAACGTATTGGGATTGAAACAAAAACAAAAGATTTGCAAATTTTTGCAGGTGGAGCAAAGAAAGGGGATTGGGATGTAGGTTTGGCGGTAGATGCAATAAAGCTTGCCCCTAAACTTGATACTATAATAATCATTTCCGGTGATGGGGACTTCGTGCCGCTAGTAGAATACTTAAGAATAAATCAGGGATGTCAGGTTGAAGTGGCATCTTTTGGAAAATCGACCTCAGCAAGGCTCATAGAGTCTTCTGATGATTTCATCGATCTAGATCAAAATCCAAGAAAATATTTGATGCTTGGACGAAATAGGTCTCAACAATAACAAAAAAAGCCGGGTTTCCCCGGCTTTTTTTGTTATTAAAAAAAATTATTTGATATAATTAAAATATCTCAAAATCAAATCTCAAATCTGAATTTCTATTTTTGAGTTTTGAAATTTAAATTTTTATCATGCACGTAGAAGACTCACAAATCAGAGATTTCATAATTGACGCTGGTCTTATTTCTAAAACTGAGGCCACTGAAGCTGAAAAGGAAGCTAAAACAAAGAAAAAGAAAATTGGTGATGTTTTGATTTCTAAGGGTAAATTCTCAGATGACGATTTGCGTCGAATACAAGCATATATTTTAGGTATTCCTTTTGTTAATCTCAAAAATCAGACGATTGATAAGGAAATTTTAAACTTAGTACCAGAGCCTATTGCAAGGAAGCATAATATTGTTTCTTTCAGTAAAAAAACTGATTCTCTTGAGGTTGCCATGCTCGATACAGATGATTTGCAGGCATTAAACTCAATAAAAAAGAAAGTCGGACTCAAGATTTTACCTCGTCTCACTGACTCGGAGTCTATGCGTTCGGTTTTGATTCAGTATCAACAAAACCTTAAAGATGATTTTGGTGATCTTATAAAAACTGATGCTGATGTTATAAAGACAATTGCTGAGAAAATGCCCGGAGACGATGCTTCTGAAGGCGACCTAAAAAAATTGGCAGAAGAATTGCCTGTGGTAAGGATCGTAGACACACTTTTAAAGCATGCCATTATTCAAAATGCTTCTGATATTCATATAGAACCGCTCGAAGATCAGATATTAGTAAGGTATAGAATAGACGGTATTTTACATGATGCGATGGTGTTACCAAAACACATTGGACATTCTCTCACTGCTCGTATTAAAGTCTTGTCTAGTTTGAGGCTTGATGAAAAGCGTTTGCCCCAAGACGGAAGGTTTAAAATAGATATGAATGGGGAAAAGGTTTCTTTCCGTGTTTCCACTTTGCCGGTTTACTATGGAGAAAAAACAGTAATGAGGCTTTTAAGAGAGTCGGTTTCTGGTTTTACGTTAGAATCTTTAGGATTTCATGGGGAGGGGCTAGATTTGTTGCATAAAACTCTCCAGCATACAACCGGAATGATTTTGACCACTGGACCTACTGGAAGCGGAAAATCTACTACTCTCTATACTATGCTAGATATTTTAAACACTCCTGATGTAAATATTTCCACCATTGAAGATCCTGTAGAGTATCAAATGAAAAGAGTAAATCAAACTCAAGTAAAACCTGATATAGGACTAACTTTTGCGTCGGGCCTACGTACACTTGTGCGACAAGACCCAGACATTATAATGGTGGGCGAAATTCGAGATAACGAAACGGCCTCGCTTGCTATCAATGCATCCCTTACTGGTCACTTGGTACTTTCAACATTACATACAAACTCTGCTGCTGGGGCAATACCAAGACTTGTAGATATGAAAGTGGAACCATTCCTTATAATTTCAACTCTCGATGCTATCATTGGACAGAGATTGGTAAGAAAACTTGGAGAAAAAAGGGAAAAATACTATTTAACTAAAGCCGAAGTTGACTCCATTTCAAAGGCAGTTGACATGGATGTTGTATTGAAATCTTTAAGGGATGAAAAAATAATTGGCAAAAGCGATAATTGGGAAAATGTTCCATTTTATAAACCGCAAGAAGGTGCAGGAGACGATGCATTCAAGAGTCGAATTGGAATTTATGAGGTGCTAAATGTTTCGTCCGCTGTAAAAGACATGATAATAAAAGGTGCAACAACCGAAGATATAGAGCTGCAAGCAAAAAAAGAAGGCATGCTTACAATGATGGAGGATGGAATATTTAAAGCCGCACAAGGACTCACTACTATCGAAGAAGTTTTGAGAGTTATTTCTGAATAATTTATTAACAAATTTTTTATATTAGAATTTTTTTGTTGCTATAATAGTAGCAACGATGCCTCTATATAAATATAAATACATAAAAGACGGAGAAGAAAAGGAAGAAGAAAAAGATTTTTCAGATAAAGCGGCACTCTATGCTACTTTGAGATCCAATGGTGCAACGATATTGAGTGCAGAAGAAATTAGAGGTCATGCCACAAATAAATTTTGGAATTTTAGAGGTAGGATAAAACAACAAGATCAAATTGCGTTTGCAAAAAATCTAGCAGTTATGATCGACGCTGGACTCTCTTTGTCCAGAGCACTCTCGGTTTTGCAAAAACAATCAAAAAATAAAGCCTTGAAATCATTGCTCGAAACTCTAAACGCTTCTATCAACGCAGGGGAACCACTTTCAAAAGCTATGGAAGCAAGGACTGACGTCTTTTCTGGACTATTTATATCAATGGTTAAGGCAGGGGAAGAGTCGGGTAAGCTCGCCTACGCCCTAAGGGTTGTGGCTGCACAACTTGAAAAAAGCCATAATCTCTCAAAAAAAATAAAAGGCGCAATGATTTATCCTGGAGTTATCATAAGCGTGATGGTGGTGATCGGCATACTACTTATGGTTTACATGGTGCCAACACTCACAGAAACCTTTAAAGGTTTAAACATTACATTGCCTTTGCCTACAAGGATCGTAATTGCCATCAGTGATTTTTTAAGAACAAACATCATTGCCACATTGGTAGCACTTGTCCTAATGGTGTTTGGCGGAATAACTGCTCTGAAAACAAAAAAGGGTAATGATTTTATCGACGCACTTACTCTCCATACTCCGATGATAAAAACAATGTCCAAAGAGGTGAATGCTGCTAGAACTGCAAGAACACTTTCATCTTTGATTTCATCAGGTGTCGATATTGTTTCAGCTCTTGGTATAACAAGCGATGTCTTACAAAACCACTATTTCAAAAATTTGATTTCAGTTTCTGCCAAAAAAGTAGAAGTAGGTGAACAGTTGTCAGCTTCATTATCGGCACCGGCTAGTGACCTTTATCCTGTTTTTGTCGGGGAGATGTTGGCGGTAGGGGAAGAAACAGGAAAAATGACAGAAATGCTCGATAACATAGCAAGCTACTATGAAGATGAGGTAGACCAAAAAACAAAAGATCTTTCTACGATTATAGAACCTTTCCTTATGGTGCTGATCGGAATAGCTGTTGGTCTTTTTGCTATTGCAATGCTTCTGCCTACATACTCTTTAGTGGATGCGATTCAATAAATTAAATACTAATAGGATGCCTGGGCGGCTCAAATCATAATTCAATGAAAACAATAAAAAGAAGCCAAGCTGGATTTTCATTGGTTGAAGTTATTGTTGCCGCTTCAATATTTGCTGTAGTTGCCCTGTCTATTTATCATAGTTTCGTTTCAATAACGACTTTGATTTCTTTGTCGAGAGACAAAATTGCGGCTACAGACCTTATAAATGCAGAGTTTGAGCTCGTTAGAAATCTGTCTTACTCTCAGGTGGGTACTATAGGAGGTATTCCAAATGGTTCTTTGGCGGCTACAACTACCAAAACAATAGATGGAAATCAGTTTGAGATTACCAGAGTGATACGAAATATAGACGACCCTTTTGACGGTAAAATTGGCGGGACTCCAAACGATCTTTCCCCCGCAGATTATAAAATGGTACAGATAGAAGTAGACTGTTTAAATTGCAAAAATACTATTTCATACAAATCTGTGGCACGCGTCGCTCCTAAAAATCTTGAAACTGCTTCTACAAACGGAGCATTGTTCGTGAAGGTTTTTGACGCGAATGGCAATCCTGTGCCCCAAGCCGATGTTCAGGTTCAAAATTCTTCTCTTGGAATAAATATTAATGAAACGACAGATAACAATGGAACTTTGCAGATCGTTGATGCTCCACCTTCACAAAATAAATATAGGATTATTGCAACAAAATCAGGATATACAACTGACCGAACCTATGCAACGTCGACTTCTAACCCAAATCCAGTAAAACTTGATGCAACTGTAATTTTGCAACAGCTTACTCAAGTTTCTTTTGTTATAGATAAGGTGAGCGAACTAAAAGTCAACACAATGACATCTACGTGTGCAGAAGTGCCAAGTGTTCCGTTTACCATAACTGGAACAAAACTTATAGGTACGACCCCAGATATTTTAAAGTGGACTGGAAATTTTACGACAGACTCGTTTGGTTTTAAATCGGTTAGTGATTTGGAATGGGACACGCTTTCTTTTTCTTTAGGTGGAGGTTATTACTTGGCAGGTACAAATCCAATATTTCCAGTATCGATTTTGCCAGACTCTAGCCAAAAAGTTGATCTGGTTATTTCAAATGAAAGCCCATCGTTTTTACTTGTTGGTGTAAAAGATGCAGCAACGGGCTTTCCAATATCGGGTGCAACAGTGAGACTTTATGATGGTTCATATAACAATACACTTGTAACTGACCAAGGTTATTTAAAACAAACAGATTGGTCGGGTGGTGGAGGACAAAACAATTATTCTGATCCTACCAGATTTTATTCTTCTGATTCAAATATTGAAACCAATAATCCAGTGGGGGATCTTGTACTATCTCAATCGCTTGGAGTTTATTCTGCAAATGGAGTCTTAACTTCTTCAATATTTGATACTGGTACTTCATCAAATTGGAGTAGAGTCGATATTTACCCAACTGATCAACCTGTGGCTGCTGGACCAAACTCTGTTCGTTTTCAAATCGCAACAGCTCCAGAAAATACAGCTACAACAACATGGAATTATTTTGGGCCAGACGGTACTGCATCTACTTATTACACCATTACAAATAACACTATAAATGCGGTTCATGATGGAGATAGGTATATTCGCTACAAAATCTACCTTTCTACAGAAGATACGAGCGTTACACCAAATGTTTCTGATTTTGTAATCTCATTTTCTTCATCGTGCATTCCTCCGGGGCAAGCACTGTTTAGTAATCTTTCAAATGGTAATTACACTTTGCAGGTGAGTGCGACAGGTTATAATACTCAAACAATCGATCCTGTAAGTGTGAGTGGTACATCTAATTTGACTAACGTATTGCTATCACCATGATCTCTTTAATTAAAAAAGAAAAAGGTTTTATGCTGACAGAGGTTGTGGTGACAATATCAATTTTTGCCGTCATCATGGTGGCTATTTTTAATTTTGGACAGGGAATATTTTCATTTAACTCTTTTGCTCAACAAAATTTAAATGCCCAGTCCGATGCAAGGAAGCTACTTAAAACCATAGCAAAAGAGATGAGGAGCTCTTCTCCTTCTAGTCTTGGTGCTTACCCTCTAGCTGTTACGGCCACTTCGTCCGTCACTTTTTTTAGTAATATTGATAATGACACTCAAAAAGAGCAAATCAGATATTTTTTGCAAGGTGGGGATTTAAAAAAAGGAGTTATAAATCCATCTGGAACCCCATTGACTTATAATACGGCCAATGAACAACAAGTGACTCTTGTAAAAAATATTGTTAATGGAGTATTGCCAATATTCGAATATTACGATTCCACTTATACTGGTACTAGTTCAGCACTTACAATTCCAGTTCAACCAACATTAGTAAGGTTAATAAAAATAACAATAATGATCGGTGGTGATCCAAATAGATCATTAAGTCCTGTGGAAGCAACTACTCAGGTATTTTTGAGAAACTTAAAAGATAATTTATGAAAAAAAATAATTATTTGAATTCAGTGAGTTTTGTCGAAAAGGGTAGTATGCTCATACCTGTTTTGATTTTTGCTTCTGTTGCCATTGTTATTATTGGTGGGATCATGAATTGGGCGAAAATAACCATTACTGCGAATCGCGAATTATTGTATCGGGAACAAGCCCTTCAACTAGCAGAATCAGGAATTGATTATTACAGATGGCATCTTGCTCACGATCAAGATGATTACCAAGATGGCACAGGTGCGTCTGGGCCATATGTACATCAGGTTTACGATAAAGATGGTAACAATATTGGCAAATTCAGTTTGGCAATTACACCCCCTCCAATCGGTTCGACTAAAGTAAGAATAGAATCAACTGGTACACCTACAACCACCGCTATATCAAGAAAATTGCGTGTTGAAATGGCGATACCGTCACTCGCAAAATATGCTGTTGCTGCTAACGACACAATGAGGTTTGGTGTGGGTACTGAAGTGTTTGGTCCTGTACATTCAAATAAAGGTATTAGGTTTGATGGACTGACTCACAATTTGATAACAAGCGCTTTGTCAGTTTATGATGATCCGGACCATGATGATACTGGTGCGGAAAAATTAGAATTTGCCGTTCATACTCATGTAAACCCACCTCCTGGATCTGGTATAAACGATGCGTATAGACCAGCAGAAATGCCTCCAAATCCAGTGCCAAATCGTACCGATGTGTTTGAAGTTGGTCGCGAGTTTCCTGTTCCTGCAATCGATTTTACCGGACTTACAAACAACCTCTCTACAATTAAAAGTAGTGCTGTAGCTCAGGGTAGGTATTTGGCTGCTTCGGGGTCACAAGGATACCAAATAATTTTAAAGACCAATGGTACCTTTGATGTTTATCGTGTCACTTCACAAACAAGTCCCTCATCAAACTGTAGTAATAATAGCAATATTACTAGTCAGCCAGGTTGGGGTACTTGGAGTATAAACAACAGGCAATTCATAGCCAATTATGCAATCCCGGCAAACGGAATCATCTTTGTTGAAGATAATGTGTGGGTGGAAGGGGCTATAAATTCGGCACGAGTCACAATTGCCTCCGGTAAATTTCCTGATAATGCGTCAAGTAGGCCCCAACTTACAGTAAATAATGATCTGACCTATGCAAATTACGATGGTACCGATGTAATATCTCTCATTTCACAAGGTAATTTAAATGTTGGATTAAGCTCTGACACAAATCTAAGGATTGACGCTGCTCTTGTTTCTCAAAACGGAAGAGTCGGTAGATATTACTATGCCTCTCAGTGTGGTTCTTCATATTTAAGAAATTCTTTAACGCTTTATGGGATGATAGCCACAAATCAAAGATATGGATTTGCGTGGGGAAGTGCAAGCTCAATCACTTCTGGATACCAAACCAGGGATATTATTTATGATGCCAATTTGCTTTACGGCCCACCACCATCTTTTCCGCTTACATCAGATCAGTACGAGATATTGTCTTGGGAAGAGGTATAAATTTTAAAACTCCATGACTAAATGTCAAAAGTGCAAGCCATAATCCAAAATGGTAAGATTGGTGCATGAAGAAGAAAAATTTGGTGGTGGCAAATTGGAAGATGAACCCCACAAGTCTTGAAGAGGCAAAACAGATATTCAATGCTGTTCGAAACGAAGCAAAAAAACTTCGTAGCACAGAAATAATTATTTGCCCTCCGTTTCCTTTTATTCAGCCACTCAAAAAACTTATTGCACCTAAAAATATTTTTTTTGGTGCACAAAATACATCTTCAGAAGAAAAGGGTGCGTTTACTGGGGAGGTGAGCGGTGCCATGTTGAATGATGTAGGGGTTCGATACGTTCTTGTCGGACATTCAGAACGTCGAGCGATGGGAGAAACTAATGAACAGATAAAAAAGAAGCTCGAAATGGCATTTTTAAGCAAACTAACTCCAATTTTATGTATTGGTGAAAAAGTGCGAGATAAAGATGGTGGTCATCTAGAATTTTTAAAAAATCAGATAAAGGAGTGTTTGACTGGCCTCGAAAAGAAAAATACTTTAGGGCTTACTATTGCATACGAACCTGTTTGGGCAATCGGAAAGTCTTATAGTGAAGCAATGAGTCCTACAGACATTCATGAGACTACTCTTTACATAAAAAAAGTGGCAGGAGAGTTGTTTGGTAAAGACATGGCTGATTCTTGGAGGATTTTGTATGGTGCCGCTGTAGAGGCTGAAAATGCCCCTTCAATTATGGAGTATGGAAATGTTTCAGGTTTTTTGGTCGGACACATGTCTCTAGTCCCTGAAAAATTTACAAAAATATTAAAGGCTGCAGAGTATAAGAAATAGGTGTATGAAATCAATAGAGAAGGCTAAGATAATAGAGGGGACAATAGTAATGGTGAGAGTAGATTGGAATGTGCCTTTGAGTGGGGGCATGATCACTGATGTTTCGCGTATACGTGCTTCAAAAAAAACTATCGAATATGCACTACAAAAGGGTGCGAGAGTAATAGTAATAAGTCATTTTGGAGATAACTCTGACTCTATAGAGCCGGTTGTAAATGCAGCCAAAGCTGTTTTTGATGGTGTAGAAATTAAATTTGTTCGAGACCCTTGGAATACTACTTCATCAGATGGCGAAAAGATGGTGCGGGGTTTGAAATCAGGGGAGATTGCGGTGTTCGAAAACTTGCGTTTATGGATGGAAAAGGAAAATGACGAACATTTTGCCGAGCAGCTAGCTTCATTTGCTGATATTTATATAAACGAGGCATTTTCTACCAGTCATCGGGCTCATACCTCGATAGTTGCTCTACCAAAACTTTTACCACATTATGCCGGGTTTCATTTTTTGGAAGAGTATGAAAAATTATCAGAAGTTTTTGAGCCAGAGCATCCGTTTTTATTTATTTTAGGAGGAGCTAAATTTGAAACCAAATTGCCATTAGTGCAAAAATTTCTAGATAAGGCTGACCATATATTTATCGGTGGAGCTATGGTCAAACATGCTCGTGAGATGGGTTGTGGCGAGAATCCAAAAGTTCTGTTTCCCGTAGGAGACGATGTGGCGCTTGATGCTAATGATCAAACTATTGAAATGTTG
Organism: uncultured Candidatus Saccharibacteria bacterium; assembly: GCA_964455485.1. Lineage (GTDB taxonomy): Bacteria > Patescibacteriota > Minisyncoccia > Phycocordibacterales > WO2-35-19 > CAYVXT01. The sequence continues at coordinate 12,250 of CAYVXT010000005.1, read as the reverse complement.
AGACAAAAAATAGAAGAGGCCAAAATGATTCTTTGGAACGGACCTTTAGGAAATTATGAAAATGGTTATAAAGAAGGGACTCTCTCTCTTGCAAAAATTCTAGCTGGTACCGATCCAACTTCTACGCATGGGGGAGGCAAAAAGGTTATCTTGGGAGGAGGAGACACGGTGGCTGCAATAAAAGAATTAAAGATGGAAGACAAAGTTTACTTTGTCTCTTTAGCTGGAGGCGCTATGCTAGACTTCCTTGCCAATGGTACATTGCCGGGGATAGAGGCGTTAGATACGAAATAACGAATAAACTACGAATGCCCACGAATTCCTTATTTGTATCAATTCGCAACCTATTCGTTACTTCGTATATTTATGTCATCTAAATTCATAAAAACAGAAGAAGACTTTACTTGTGAAAACTGCGGTGAAAACGTAGATGGCAATGGCTATACCAATCATTGCCCTCATTGTTTGTGGAGCAAACACGTTGACGACTTCCCTGGAGACAGGGCAAACAACTGCTGTGGACTCATGGAACCTATTGATACAGAAGAGTCGGGGGGCGAGTGGAGTGTTATACAAAAATGCGTCAAATGTGGCAAAATAAATAAAAATAAACTTTCAATTACTGACAATTTTGACCACTTGGTCAAGATAGCTAAGGATAAGGGTGACAAGGCAAATCCTTAAATATAGTCAACTAACCATATACACAGATATTCAACGGTCGTGGATTATCTGTGTAGGGGTTTGGAGGGAAGTAGTTTTATGATAAACTAACCAAATTGCGGGTATAGTTTAGTGGTAAAATGCGAGTTTTCCAAACTTGAGTCGGGGTTTCGATTACCCCTACCCGCACAACCTCACCCCTAACCCCTCAGCTCCAGTATTCTCTGGAGTAAGTGTCCCCTTACCTAGGCGCAAGAGAGGGGAGGGCAGTAAAAACTCCTTATTTTAAGCCATATTTTGGCTAAACAGTAATTTAAAGTGTAAAAACGCTTGACAGGAATGCCATAGTATGCTATACTGTACACAGTTAAGGTTAGATACTTTTAGAGGAGGTATCTGATCGCTAAACAAGGACCAAGGGCATAAATACCCAAAGTCTTTGGAAAAAAGCGATTGACTCCTCTGGAGTCAATCGCTTTTTTCTATAAAAATACCCCAATTGATGAATTTATCTTGAGTAAAGTCGAAGGATTCGTTGAGAGGAGCGCGGGAACGATCAAAAATAATATATATAAAAGTGCTATGCACATTCGTTCTCCCGCTTCTCACTGCGAGTATCCTGAGTTTATCGAAGGAGAAAGACGAGTGAGAAAGTTGTTTGACAAAAGAATAGGTTGAAAGGGGTATAAGTGTAAAACGCTTAAAGGCGACACGTTGTTATTCCTCTCACCGAGCAAGCTTGTAGTGAAATAACTATAAGTGCTTGGGAGAGGGGTCGTAAGGACTCCTAAATTCAAACTCCACTTCCGGGGGATATCCGGGGGAAAGGAACAGGCAGTATGTATTGGAGATATTGTAGTAAATGTGGTTTTTGTAATATTTGCTCTCCGGGAATCCTGGAGAGTGATTGCGAGAAGTGCGGGGAGAGGACCCCGCACTACCTCAAACCGTTTTCGTGGAAAGAAATTTTTTTTACGAAAACCAGTGTTGCACTGTATCTGGCCATTTTGGCCCTAATCATCTATGGTCTGCGTCAGTAATTCCTGCGAGGTTTAGTCTCTCCTCGCAACCAAAAAAGAGACAATGTAGTTCTTTGGGCGACGAAGTTTGTCGCCCTCCTTATCAGAATCTCGACTTTGAGGTCGAGGTTCTGTTGGGAAAAGGAGAAGAAAATGAAAACTTTGAATTTAGTTGGGTGTCCGATTTTGGTTGAGGGAATCAAGATTGATTCCCAAAAACCTGCATATGTGCAGGGGGGATGGTCGCACGGCACGTTGCCGTGCGACGTAAAAAACCTCCCGCCAGCCGAAGCTGGCGTGACCATCATCGTCCACCCGCACGTTGCGCGGGTGCTTGAGAGTACGCGGCCAGATGTAGTCGCAGTAGACGAAGCGGCGATGCTCAAGCCTCTGGGGATCTGCCTCTAGAGGCTGGATTGTTTTTCGATTCTGTTCCAAATCACGAATCGAGTTTGCCTCACTAATCACGAAAGTGAAAAGTGGGGCTCCTTATCAAGATTTTGATGAAGATTGAAATTTTGTTGGGAGAAAAATGAAGTCCCTAGAGTGCTGTGGAGAAAATCTGATCGGACTAAGAGTCAGGGTGAGGGAAGTGGTCGGGATTGGCGTAAGCCAATCCCGACCCTCTCTCTCCTCTAACCTGAATCTTGGTTCGTATAATTCAGATTTACCCGCAGCACTTTGGGGATTTTTTGTTTGCAAAAATTATTCCATATGCACTGCAGACTTTTGGGAGAGATGGGTGCGGAGAAGAGGATATTTTTTTAAATCAAAATCTTCTTCAATGATTTTGTGTGCCTCTTCACGAGCCGCTTCAACCATTTTTATATTTTTTAAAGCTTCCATGGCGAGGTCTGAAACCCCCCACTGTTTTGCGCCGGCAAGGTCGCCTGCGCCCCTCTGTTCCAAGTCGGCTTCTGCCAACTCAAAACCATTTTTGGAATTTACAAATGAGCGTAGACGAGTAATAGTTTTTTGCCCTCCTCCGCCAGAGGCTACGGCGGGCGAAGCAAAAACATAACAGTATGGTTTGTGCGAGCTCCTCAAAACACGTCCCCGCAACTGGTGGAGCTGAGCTAAACCAAACCTTTCAGCATTTTCAATAATAATAACTGTTGCGTTTGGTACGTTTACTCCCACTTCAACAACAGATGTAGCTACCAAAATATTAAATTTGCCTTCTTTAAAACTTCGCATAGTTTCTTCCTTTTCTTTAGGCGTCATTTTACCGGTGATGGCACCGACTTTGTATTCTTTAAAAACTTTTTCTTGAAGTTGTTTTGCTTCTTCCATCACCGACTTAGCATTCACTGTCATTTCGTTTGAAAGGTCGGGTGCATCAATGCGGGGGCAAATAACATAGGCTTGCCTCCCACTTTTCAATTCTGCTCGCACTTTTTCATAAACTTCTTCACGCTCGTGAGGTAAAACAATTTTTGTATCTGGAAGCTGACGTCCTTTTGGGAGTTCATCTAAAAGAGACAAATCAAGGTCACCAAATATTGTAAGAGCTAAAGTTCGTGGTATCGGCGTTGCCGTCATCGATAGTAGGTGAGGGGCAATGTCTTGCTTTTTGCGCAGATCCTTTCTTTGCTTTACTCCAAACCTGTGTTGCTCATCTATAACTACAAAAGCCAAATTTTTAAACTTAACACTTTTTTGTATAAGTGCGTGAGTGCCTATCAAAATTGGTATTTCGCCATTTGCCACCCATTTCAAAAGCTGGGGTTTAGAAATTTTTGTATATTTTTCCCGATCACTCTTTGATGGGAATTTTTTAGCACCACTGCCTGTGATAAGTCCAACTTGGATTTTGTATTTTGCAAAATACTCTATGAATGATTCAAAATGTTGCTCTGCCAATATTTCAGTAGGTGCCATGTAGGCTACCTGGAGATTTCCAACTTCACGATTAGGTGGAGTGGTAGAAACTACTGCATATGCAGCAGAAGCAGCTACTGCTGTTTTGCCACTCCCCACATCACCTTCAAGTAAGCGCGACATTGGATGGCCAGATTTTAAATCATTCAAAATTGAATCAATGGAGCGTTTTTGAGCTCCAGTCAAAGGAAATGGAAAAGTTTTTGCAAAATCTGCCACATCTTTTTCTTTATTTGTTATGGCAAAAGATTTTTCTCTATTTGAAAGATATTTTTCCTTTTGGCGGTCAAGCTGAATTAAAAATATTTCTTCAAAAGCAAATCTTTTTCTTGCCACTTCCGCATTCTCTTTTTTTCTTGGGGCATGTATCCAAACTAAAGCAGTTTTGAGAGAAGGGAGGTTGTATTTTTTTAAAATAAAATCAGGAATAGGGTCAACTAAGGTGTCGAGTATTCCATTTTTAAATATTTTTTGTACACAGTGGTAAATCCAATTTGAAGAAATTCCTCTGCTTTCACGGTATGTAGGTGAGAGGTTGTGATTATCTTCGCCTGCAAAAAGGGACTCGCTTGTGCCCTCAGGTATTTCGGTTACCTTTTCAATTTTAGGATTTGAAAAATATATCGAATTGCTCACTCGTGCCTCGCTAGCGCTCGGCACCATCGTTTCTGCCAGTTTATTTCTTTTGACAGAAACTCGGCCCTCAATGCGCACCAAAGAGCTCTCTCCAAACATCTTTGCTATGTATGGTTGGTTGAACCAAACAGCTTTAATTTTTCCGGTTGTATCTTCAATTTGTGCCGATGATATTGCCACTTTAGATCGAAATGTTTTTGAAGTTTTTAAATGGGAAATTTTTCCATACACCACAACATCTTCTCCTGCTTTCAAAAATTCTATAGCTACCACACGACCTGATTCGCCGTATCTGGTAGGGAAGTGTCGCAAAACGTCGCCAACATTCTTGATGTTTAGGGAATGTAGCGCTTTTTTTTGGAAAGGTGTGAGGCGGTGGATTTTTTCTAGTGGGGTATCAATTGTTATGGACATGGTGCGAATTCGCAGTTTGGACCGCTTCTGCCTACATATGATCCGTCAGGACATTGTTTTGCTTCCATTGTACAAGCTTGTGGTGGTAGTGGGTCGTAAGCACCTTTGTTTAGAGTGTCGCCTGAATTGTCCCCATTAGGATTGTCTAATGTTCCGTCTTCAAAAACTGGCTCATTTGGAATAGGGCAGGTTTCAAAATCGCAGTTTGGGGCAACCCTACCTACATACGATCCGTCAGGGCAAAGCTTTGCGTCTTGGGCACACACCATTTGTTCTCCTGTATCGCCATATTTTACTGGGTCAGGGTTATAAATATATAAAAGCCCACCTAAAATAAAGACAAGGGCTATAAATATAAGTATAAATACTTTGTTTTGCATCATAACGACTCCATTTTAGCATATTTAATACTCATTGTTTCTATTGAATAAAGAAGGAACAATTGACGGTAGATAACTAATACTTAGTATTGGCAACAAAAATTCACTAGACTTACTTAGTAAGGTTAGTTTATTTACATTATTAGAAAAGTTGGAAAGAATGTGATAATCTTTGGAAACAGTAATTGGAGGCGTGGCTGAGCGGTCGAAAGCAGCACACTGCTAATGTGTTGACCTCGAAAGGGGTCCGCAGGTTCGAATCCTGCCGCCTCCGCAGACTGAACGCAGTGAAGACTGCGGAGGCGAGCAAAGCATGCTTTGCGTGCAGGATTCGAACGGCGGAGGCCTTGAGCATTTAGCAAAATGCGAAGCCGAGCCGGTGCCTAGACCAAAAAGTTTTGACGAAAACTTTTTGAGTCGAAGGAGAAATTCCTGCCGCCTCCGCAGACTGAACGCAGTGAAGACTGCGGAGGCGAGCAAAGCATGCTTTGCGTGCAGGATTCGAACGGCCGGGGTAGTGAGTACTGAGCACGGCGGGGAGCCGCTCTTTCTTTATAAAACAAAAATTGGAGGGATAATTGACTTTAAGTTTTTTACAACATTTGACTATTTATTTGATATTTGATAGCTTGTAGGAGCCACCTAGTGTGGTTTTTATTAAGACATGGCAAAAACTTCAGTAATAGCAAGATCGCTCAAAAAGCCTAAATTCAGCACTCGCAAAGTGAGACGCTGCTTTAAGTGCGGCAGGACAAGGGGTTATTTGGGAGATTTCGACCTTTGCAGGATCTGCTTCAGGGAGCTTGCTAACGAGGGAAGAATCCCAGGAGTTAAAAAATCATCTTGGTAATAAAGAATTAAGAATAATAACCAGAAGGGAAAAATATGTTAAATCGTATAATTTCCCCTCTCTAACAGAATGAACGACCCAATTGGAGATTTTATAATAAGAATAAAGAATGCCCAAAAGGTAGGCAAATTAAGCATTTTGGTACCTTTTTCAAATATAAAGTGGGCTATAGCTGAACTTTTAAATAAAAAGGGTTATATTGGTGAGATCGCTAAGAAAAATAAAGGTGAAAAGCCTAGATATATAAGTATGGTGCTCAAATATGATGAAAATGGGAGACCACTTATAAATGATGTTCAAAGAATCTCAAAACCTTCAAGACGCCTTTACTCAAAGGCAAAAGAAATAAAGATTTTCCGCCGAGGTTTTGGATTGTCTGTATTTTCAACCCCACAAGGCATAATGGCTGATGTTGATGCAAAGAAAGGTAATTTGGGGGGTGAGTTTTTGTTTAATGTGTGGTAAACATGACATCAATTACGAATGAATACGAATTACACGAATATAAAAAATGAGTAGAATTGCAAAAAAAGGAATAGTGGCAAACGACAAAACAGAAGTTTCTTTTGCAAGCGGTGTTTTTTCTGTGAAGGGTCCAAAAGGTAGCCTAAGTAGGCACTTTAGGCCTGATATAAATATTATTGTTGAGGGTAAAAATGTATCTCTTACTCTAACAAAAGAAACAATAGCTACTAGGGCGCTTTGGGGTACCTACGCTTCTCATATTAAGAATATGATCAAGGGAGTAAATGACGGATTTGAAAAGAAGCTCATCCTTGAAGGAGTTGGCTACAAATCAAATGTGAATGGTACCAAATTGGTTCTAGCTTTAGGATTTTCACATCCAGTAGAAGTGCAAATACCTGAAGGTTTGACTGTAAAAGCCGAAAAGAACCTCATAACAATTTCTGGTATTGATAAGGAGTTGGTAGGTAGCTTCGCTGCTGAAGTAAGGGCATTAAAGAAACCAGAGCCTTACAAAGGTAAAGGTTTTAGATACGACAATGAAATTATAAGAAGGAAGCAAGGCAAAAAGAGCGTCTAAAGTAAAACAAATTTCAAAATCCAAATTTCAAATTTAAAAAAATGGATACAAAAGTAAAAAAAGAACAAAGAGATAGAAGAAGAAAGCGAATCAGGGCAAAAATTTTTGGTGTTGCTCTAAAACCAAGACTATCTGTATTTAGATCAAATAAATATATCTCAGCACAACTTATAGATGATGTTAATGGTGTTACATTGGCTTTTGCGACTAGCAAAACAATGAAGGGTAAGAGTACTGCTGAGAGGGCAAAACAGGTGGGGGAATCTATTGCTGAACAAGCAAAAGCCAAAAAAATTACTAAGGCTGTCTTTGATAGGGGTGGCTATTTATACACAGGATCTCTCGCTGCTCTTGCAGAGGGTGCTCGTACTGGAGGATTGGAATTTTAATCATAAAATATGTCTAACGTAACAGAAGAAAAAGAAATAATTGAATCCGAAGCTGCTCAAGAGGAAGTTGTGGCTGAGGTGGTAGAAGGAACTGTTGAAACCCAGGCTCCTAATGGACCAAGGAATTTTCGAGGCGGAGAAAGAAAAAAGAACGAGCGCAGACCTTCTAGAAGACCTGAAAAAGCTAGACAAGAGTTTGATAGCAAAACTATCAGCGTGAGAAGAGTGACTCGCGTGGTGGCAGGAGGAAGAAGGTTTAGTTTTTCAATTGCTATGGTGGTAGGTGATAGAAAAGGTAGAGTGGGAGTAGGGATTGGTAAAGCAGGAGATACTCCTATAGCTATAGAAAAAGCGATGAGAGCTGCAAAGAAGAGCATGATAACGGTGTCTATGAACAAAAAATCATCTATAGCACATCCTGTAGAGGCCAAATACGCAAGTGCAGTTGTTTCTATAAACCCAGCTCCTGGAAAGGGTATTGTTGCAGGAAGCTCTGTGCGTGTGGTGCTAGAGCTCGCTGGCCTTAAAGAAGTATCTTCAAAAATCCATTCTCGTTCAAAAAATAAACTCAATATTGCAAGAGCGGCAATCAAGGCATTGGAGAAATTGAAAAAGGTTAGGGTAAGTGGAGAAAAGAACTAATTTAGGAATATCATGCAGATGAATAATTTAAAAAAGAATACAGCAAACAGAAAGTCTAGAAAGGTGGGCAGAGGTGGCGCACGAGGCAAAACTTCTGGACGTGGAACAAAGGGTCAAAATGCACGTGCTGGTAGAAAAAAGAGGCCAGAAATGAGGGATTTTATAAAAAAGATTCCAAAACTCCGAGGTCGCGGCAGGAACTTCCTTAAAACAAGGAAGCCAGAGTATTTCACAGTCAATCTATCCTCAATCGATCAGGCATTCAGTGTAAATGATGTTGTTAGTGCCAAAACATTGAAAGAAAAAGGTTTGTTGAAGTTGACTAGCGGTGTAATGCCAAAAGTTAAAGTTTTAAATGGTACAATAAGCAAAGCTTTTACTTTTGAGGGTGTTGCTGTTTCTGAGAGTGCCAAGAAGGCTATAGAGTCTGCTAAAGGAAAGATTGTATAATTGAACAATGGGCAATTTTTTGCATAAAACAAGGCTGGTGTTTGGAGACGCTGCTCTAAAAGGCAGGATATCTTTTACTTTACTTGTTCTCGTGCTTTTTAGGTTTATGTCAGTAATACCTATTCCTGGTATTGACCCACTTAGGCTTGAGCAATTTATTTCTGGTAATGACTTTTTAGGACTTTTGAACATATTTTCTGGAGGAGGTCTTTCAAATCTTTCCATAATAATGCTGGGAGTATCTCCATACATCACTGCTTCTATCGTAATGCAGCTTATGACAGTTATGTTTCCAAAGCTTAAGGCAATGTATCAAGAAGATGGTGATGCAGGTAGACGTAAGTTTGCTCAATATTCCAGACTCATCACAGTACCACTCGCATTTATCCAGGGGTATGCATTTTTGACATTACTTCAAAACCAAGGAGTGCTCGCTCCTCTCTCTAGCTTTGCACTCGCTGCAAACCTTATTGTTATTTCAGCAGGATCAATACTGCTTATGTGGCTTGGCGAACTTATAACAGAATTTGGAATTGGCAACGGACTCTCCTTACTCATTTTTGCAGGTATAGTTTCGGTTCTACCAAGTTCGGCTGGAAGGCTTTTGCTTGCGTTTGATCCTTCTCAGATTCCAGCATATATAGGTTTTATTGCGGCGTCTCTCTTGGTGGTTTGGGGGGTTGTTGTAATCACTGAAGCAGAGAGACCAATACCGGTCACTTATGCAAAACAGGTAAGAGGAAACAAAGTGTATGGTGGGGTTTCTACTTATCTACCACTTCGGGTCAACCAAGCTGGTATGATACCAATAATTTTTGCGCTTTCTATACTTTTGTTTCCACAAATGATAGCTAGGTTTTTGTCGGGTGCAGATAATGCTTATGTACAACAGATCTCTGCTGCGATTTTAAGCTTTTTATCTAATCAGACATTTTATTCTATAGCATATTTCTTGCTGGTCTTCCTTTTCACATATTTTTATACTGCTATTACATTTGACCCAGATTCAATGTCAAAAAACTTGCAGCGTGGAGGCGCTTTTATACCAGGAGTAAGACCAGGCGTTTCGACATCATCTCACATTGCAAATATTTTGTTTAGACTAACTTTTGTTGGAGCTCTGTTTCTAGGACTTATTGCTGTACTTCCTTTAATCGTTCAGGCGCTTACAGGCATTACAGCTGTGGCTATAGGTGGTACCGGACTCCTCATCGTTGTTTCAGTAGTTATAGATCTTGTTAAAAAAATCGACGCACAGATTTCTGCTAGGGAATATTAGAAAGCATAAAGCTAAAAACTAAAAGTGCAAAATAAAAAACTAACTGTTTTACTTTTTTAACTTTTAGCTTTACACTCTTAATATGTTACCCAAGACTTTTATATTTTTTGGACCATCAGGGTCAGGCAAAGGCACTCAAGCAAAATTGTTAATGGAAAAATTGAAGGAAATTGATCCCGAGAGAAATATTTTATATTTAGAAACCGGACAAAAGTTTAGGGAGTTTGCTACAGAAGCTTCATTCACAGCAAGAAAAACTAGGGAGGTTTTAGAAAAAGGAGGACTAATGCCCGAGTTTTTGCCAGTATGGATTTGGACGCAATATTTAGTAGACCATATGTCCGGTGAAGAACATCTTATACTCGATGGTATTTCAAGGAGAGAGCATGAGGCTCTCATTATCGACTCTGCTTTACAATTTTATGACAGAAAAGAGCCGGTAGTTATTTCAATAGAGCTTTCGCCTGAGTCTGCAGTCAAAAGAATGGAAGGTAGAGGTAGGGAAGATGATACTGATGCAGAAATAAAAAGAAGGCTTGAGTGGTATGAAAAAAATGTAGTGCCAGCTATCAATCATTTCAAGAACAATCCTTACTACAAATTTATACCAATAAATGGTGAAGGTACTATTGAAGAAGTTCACAAGGAGATTATGGAAAAAGTGAACCTAAACTAATATTAAAAAATTTGAGCCGGACGGGGTAAGCCGTCCGGCTTTTATTGAATTGTTCTGTCATCGAGCACGCCTCTCTTCTTCAGGTACTCCTCGTACTCATGCTGGCACTGGACTCGCATTTTCAGAGGCAGTTTAGATATCATCGCAACTATTTCTGCCTCTTGGGCAAAATCAATCAATTCACTACATCGTGCGCAGCAGAAAATGTGTATGACATATGCTGCACGAAGCCGATTTTTCTCAAGTAGTTTACCTACTCTGCCTAAATTAGCGGCTCCAATCTTAGTGCAAATCTTACTAGAGACTGCTTGCAATGATTGAATTGCTTTGCTTAGGCACAGATCACATTGGAAGATGTGGTCGGTAAGTTTTACATTAGACTTTTCAAAAAGTATTCTGCGAACTGATTGATCGTTGAGGTTCTGAATGAACTTGTGGTATTCCACCTGATCCTCCTACTACAAATTACAACTTTTATTTACGTAGTCAAGTATTTTTGTATTTGTTTAAGCGTTATACTAACCAAAATGGGAATAAAATATAAAACAGAAGAAGAGATTGCGATAATGAGAGAAGGGGGTAAAATACACGCTCGTATTTTGAAAGAAGTGGCAAAAAAAGTTAAACCTGGTGTTAAAACAGGGGAACTAAATTCATATGCTGAAAAATTGATTGATGAAGCTGGAGGTATCGCGTCATTTTTAGGGTATCAACCTTATGATGCTAAAAGGCCGTATCCTGCAGCACTTTGTGTTTCGATAAACGAAGAGATAGTTCATGGTATTCCAAACGAAGGTGGTAAAGATGGTAATTCCGGAAAGATACTTTTTGAAGGTGATATTGTAACTTTGGATCTAGGCTTAACTTACGGTGGCCTAATAACCGATGCTGCCATCACTGTACCGGTAGGTAAAATTGATGATAAGGCTGCAATCTTGATCAAGGCAACAAAAGAAGCTCTTGATAGAGGAATAAGTGCAATGAGAGTGAAGGGTCACATAGGAGATATAGGCGCAGCTGTGATGGAGGTGGCAATAAAATATAAATTAGGGATTATAGAAGGATTATCCGGGCACGGTGTTGGCTATAGTGTGCATGAGGAGCCATTTGTGCCAAATAGAGCAGAAAGAGGTGAGGGTCCAGAATTGAGACCAGGTATGGTGATTGCTATTGAACCCATGCTTTCGCTCGGTAGTCGAGACATTAAACGTATGTCAGATGGTTATACTTTTATCACTCGAGACAAATCTCTCTCTGCACATTTTGAACATACCGTGGCAGTAGGGTATGATGGAAAAATTGAGGTATTGACTAAGAGTTAGAAAGTTAGAAAGGCGCAAGTTTGAAAGTAAAAATGGGAACAATTCAAACATTTGAAGAAATAAAAGTTTGGCAGAGGGCAAGAGAACTTTCGGTTGAGGTTTATAAAACTTTTTCTACGATCAAGGACTATGGTTTTAGAGATCAGATTCAGAGAGCAGCCGTTTCCGTAATGAATAATATTGCAGAAGGATTTGAAAGAAAGGGAAATAAAGAGTTATCCAGGTTTTTATACATATCAAAGGGATCATGTGGTGAAGTAAGGTCAATGTTGCAATTAGCACTCGATTTGCGTTATATTTCTAAGGAAGATTTCAGTAAATTACAACTAATTTCTACCGAAATTTCTAAAATGCTAGCTGGATTTATTCGTGCTTTGTAACTTTGTAACTTGCGCTTTTATAACTTTTAAACTCACCATGATTCACCCAAAAGAAGAAAAAACATTTTTAATGATTAAACCTGACGGAGTGCGGAAAGGATTGATAGGAGAAATAATAAAAAGGGTGGAGCAGAGAGATATGAAGGTGGTGGCCATAGAAATGTTTCAACCTACAAAGGAACAAATTAATTCTCATTATCCCAAAGACGAATCTTGGATTAGAA
>CAYVXT010000004.1:0-6575 GCA_964455485.1 uncultured Candidatus Saccharibacteria bacterium | reverse complement strand
TGGGTAAATAGAACACTAACACCCTTTCTTATCAGTTCACTGAACTTGCTCATTACGGATGCCATTTGTTTGGCATCATTCTCTTCTTTGGTATGCATACGAACAAGAGAATCTAGTACTACAAGCATTATATTTTTCTCCTCAATAATTTTTAAGATACAATCATAACCTTTAGAGTCATCAATTTTTATACCTTCTTGTGATAAGTAAAAAATGGGTAGTTCTTCAGGCACATTAAGTTGTCGAAGTCTTTTTTGAATATGTTTAATATGATCTTCTTCATCGATAATAAGAATTGAACCTTGACGAGTTGCGAATTGTTCAAGAAATGGCTTTCCTTCAGCGATAGCTTTTGCCATAGCAATTGTGATCCATGTCTTGAAGTTTCCAGGATTACCAGATACAGCAGTCATACTTGGAAATGGAATCAGGTTTTCGACCAGCCACTCATCTTGACCGAAGTCAGTCGTATAAATATCAGATATGCTCCATATGTGTGGTTTATTTTTGTCTGTTTCCATAATGTCCATGCTACATGGAACATATATTTGGGTCAGTTGGCACAGTAATAGTTAAATAACCTTAATTTGAGGCACAAAAATTCCACTTATCAACACCAACCAGAGGCACATAGCGTGCCTACATACTAATATCGAGCTCCATTCTATTAAATGTATACCCACCACCAGGTGAACGAACAATTAGTTTACTATTTATTTTCAATTTATCAGAAAAGGTTGTGTTGATTTTTGTAATGGCATGACTAACATCACTTTTGTCCCAACCAGTTAGCTCAACGAGCTCATCTATTGGTATACTTACATCAAATTTTTTAAGCAATCTCATGACAACCTTTTTCCTTTTACCGGATATCGGATAAATTATTTTTGGATTTTCTGAGAAATATATACCAGTCTCATTTATTATTATTTTAGCTTTAGGAACTTCTAGATGAAGGTGGGGTTCAATCTTATTTATAGCCTCGATCAGCTTTGGTTTATTAATGTGAAATAAAAATGCTCTATGTACCTTAAATACAGAAATACCGTCTCGCAAAGTTGGAATCCTCTCGGGCTTAACTAGGGCTGGTTCTGAGAAGATTCCTTCACTAAGCAAAAGAGGATAAACAAGTGTCCAAAATATACTATTGTCTAAACCTTCTCCTTCTAAGACATCGCCTCTAATAGAAAAAGTGTCTTTCCCGGTGGCTTGAGAATACTTCCAAAGTAGTCTGCATATAGCTGTTTTTGCCTCATTAGTGGTCATATATAAATTATCTATCATAGTAGATCAAACTCCAACAAATAGGTACTTTTTAGTATTTGTAGAAAATTTGGATAAGAGCTAATATGTAAATACAACTAAATAAGGTAGAAGTAGCCTAAACCAGTGAGTAATTGCTGGCATGGTGAATGTCAGTCAGGTAATGCATAAAGAACCCGTCATGGGGTCGCATTACCTGCCGTATCGGGAAACTGGTACGTACAGCGCAAGCTGTAGCCACGTGGCGGGCTTTTTGCGTATAAAAATAAACCTATGATATTAATTTATATTTTGTTGGGGATCATCGCGGTAGGTGTTTTGTTAGCTAGTTCTGGTGGGAAAAAGCTTTTGATTTGGTTGGGTGCCATCTTAATTTCTGGTGGCGCACTATTTTTAATAGGAATCCTTACAATTTCCTTTTTTGCTAACAAAACAGGACAAGATATAAAGGATATGATCTATGTCTTTCTTTCGTTTTTTCTTATTGGGCTTGTAGTTACTTATTTCAGCAACAAAGATACTATTAAAGAAAAAATTAAAAGTATATTGGCTAATAAATGGGATAATGGAATTATGTTAGTGGTTATGCTCATAGGGGCTACTTTTCCGGGTATTATTTACTATATAATTTATACTTTAATCAAATATCTAAAATGAAAAAGAAGATCCCAACAGAATTTTTAGAACAACTTAGAGATATCCAAGGTGAAGTTCATAAACTCTCTACCAAAGTAGATGAGATTCTAGATGTTTACAATGTACCAGTTACTTTTGAAGAGGTTAAAGAATATATTAAAAATAACAGAAATACTTCAGTTTCTACCTCATGGTTGCAACGAAGATATAGGATTGGTTACGTGGCCGCTGTAGAACTTATGGACTTACTTGAGAAAAATAAAGTCGTTGCGCCTCGAAAAGGGTCAGAACCTCGCAAGATTTTGCTGAAGGGGTAATCACCCCTGACTTTTCAATAACAATTGCACACCGGGGCATTTAGAGGGTGAATATTGGGTTATAACTCCTTTATTTTCCCAAGCACTTCCTCAATATTTCCAGTATGAACGAGGAAAAAGCGCTGTTTGTTATTTCCGAGTTTTTCCCATGTCTCGCCAATTTCAACTTTGTAGGTAGTATCTTCGTTACTTACACGATCACCACCCTTCCATTCAAGAGCAACCACCACACCTTTTTTAGTAACAGCAATAAAGTCGGGATAAAATTTATTTTTCCTCCAACCTTGAATATAAAATGGGTCGAGTTTCTCTCTGCTTCTAACCCAGTATTTTATGTTTGGGAGTGTATCCAAATCTAGTCTTTGCACGAACTCCAATTCTTCGCTGTTTAGCTTGTCTACTTTTTCATAGTAGTTTCTATTAAATTCTTGAGGTACGGCTTGCTTCAAGGTAATAGTGTTTGGGAAAGCATCAAATTTTTCTGTGGAAATTTTCTTTTTCTGCAAAAAAATGTCAAACCTCTCTTTGGCGTATTTCTCAAGAATTTTATTTATTACATCGCCCAGTTGATCGGCCAAGACATAACGATTTACCGACAATTCAGATAATGAGTGCGTTTTGAGCTGATTTTCTATCGCTCTATCCAAGAAAGCAACTTTGTCCGACTTTTCGAGAATGGTAAAACGGAGCTTTTTATCGAGCCACTGAACCAGCTCACTTTTCGTATAATTTTTATCAGAATATTTTAATTTTAAAAACATTTGAGCTCCCCTTACCCATTCGTCACCTTCTTTAATATCAATTACGGCTCTTCCGTCATTATCATAATGAATTTGGAAATCAAAATTTGGATCTTGTTTTGAAAGTCTAAACTCGCTTCCTATTAAGTCCTCGAAAGAAAGCTGGTCACTATCTAAAGCCATCATCGGCACTTTGAGAGTATCCGATACAGCTTTCTTGGCTTCCAACTCGTAGGTGGAATCTTTCTTATCACCGCTTATAATATCGGATCTGCTATAACCATTACTTTCAAGACCCGAGATTATTTGGCCGGCCGCTTCATTGAAATTCCTTGCTGAAGCAAATACATAGCTCCGATTAAAATCTTCATTATTTTTCTTTTTGGCATAAGGCAAACGAATGATGCGACCAATAATCTGTTCCACTGCAATTTTTGATCCCAAATTAGCGACCGAAACGAGAACGTAAGCGAAGGAGCAATCCCAACCTTCTGCAAGAGCATTGACTGTAATGATATAGCGGATTTTACAGCTTTTACTAAACAAATCGATCCCTTCAAGTTCATTTTTTTCGGATGTTTTGATGGCAATCTCATCAGCGGGTATTTTCCTTTCAATCAGAAATTCCTTTATTTGTTCGACTGTAACGCTATGACCATCTTTACTCTTTGGTTGGGCCTGTAGTAACGCAATTGGCCGAATATATTCTCCTTTAATTTTCTTGGCATCTTTTTCAAGTTCAATCCTTTTTTCAACCCCACGTTCAATAGTGTTTTGCCATTGAGCAGAGCTTTCGAGAACGATTGGTATTTTCACCATCTCCTCTATCTTTAATTCAGAGGCGTGAACTTCTACCAAAATATTGCTCCCATTTCTTGGGGTAGCGGTATACTCGATAATAAAGCTTGGGTTGAGATCTTTTATGAAGTCGACCGAGAGTTGGGTTGTGGTTTTATGGCCCTCATCGATAACGATAAGAGGGTTGCTAAGCCGGATAACATTGGCCAGAGAGTTTATAACCGAGCCTTCGCTATCACGTTCTAGGTAGTCTGGCTCGTCTATGCGTTCGAAGTGATCTAAAAGTGATCCGTTCTCTTGGTAGACCTTGTACTTCTTTTGGAGAGTCTTTTCTTTTCGGAAAGCCTCGAGACTGGCTATAACTATACAAAGATTGTCCTCTACATCTGATTTTCTGATGCTCAATGCTTCCTCGTTTGAGAATACACGAATATGATTGTCATATGCCTCATCGAGAACTTTACGATGGGCGTCTTTCCTATCTTTGAATTTTTTGAGCGTTTGAGTTTTGATTGCTTCCGATGGGGTGAACCACAAAACAATCCCTCGATCCATTTTATTTTGGAGAGCTTTGCTCATTATTTTTTCTACTGCATGGCAACCTACCAGAGTTTTACCTCCACCAGTCGGTATTTTGATGCAGACAAAAGGAGTATTTCCAAAAGCTTCTGTTTGATATGGTTTTTCAGTGATACCCATAAAGGCGTACTTCAGACCAGCCTTCTTGAGCTCAACAAGAAAATTCTCAAGAGTTTCTAGTGTATTCTTTTGGTATTTTTTAAGTTGCATTATAATTTTTAAACTCTCTTCTTAAACGAATGTGATGCCACTAAAGACTTTGCTTCACTCTCAAAGTCTGTTAGAAATGTATCGAGATAATTAATATCAACTATATCTATCAAAAAATAATCGTCCCGATAATTCGTCTCTAAAATAAAATGATTTTTTAATTCTTCCGTGACAAATTTACCATCCTCGTCAAATTTTACCTCAAGTAAATTAGCAAAATTCTCACATACAATCATAGGGTACTGTACTATAGTCGAGAAAGTTTCTCTATGTTGAAAAAATTCATTAGCTATAGGGCGTTTTCCTCTTTGACGATAATAAATTTGAGAATGTAGGCACTGATTCATAGCTTTGTAGATAACATCTTCCCTGTTTGAGTTAGCAGAAAATAATTTCGCTACAGAATCATTCTTAAGATAGTGAAATTCTTCTGTAACAATATCCCCACTTCTCTTATAAGCTATGTTTAATCCTGTCTCTTTTTCTAAACTCGATATGGCTTTTTCTTTATCCATCTGATCAAACCAAAATACAACCTCTTGTTTTATGTATTTGCATTCCACGAAGAATTGGATATTCAATTGCACAGAAGAGTCATGCCTATTAGCTGAATTAAATTGTCGCTCTGTTATCAAATCAGTTTCCCTAACTGAATCCGAGATAGAATCGTGGTAATAAGGACTTACTAAAACTGACCAATCTTTTTTCCTCAAAACATTTGTGGTTTTGAAGTGGGTAATCATACCACTTTCCTCAACTAACGTATTTATTCTTTTATTTCTTTCAGTCATATATTTTAGTAGACTTTTACCTCGTAAGGAATTTGCTTGAAAACAATGTTATACCTTGTGAGTATTTCATCGTCAACCAAACACCGATCGGCATACACGACCTTTTTGTTTTCCGTATCTTTAATTTTCGATAGGAAAGACTTGCTCAAGTCATTTTCATTTTTGTTTTTGTAGATCAGATAGTACTCTGTTGCTCCAAATTCTCCAATGAAATTACCGTCGACTTTTTTTGGATCAATATTAGTTTGAGTCTCGGTAAAATAAATGTATGTGGCAAATTCTCTAAAATCACACGATTCTTCTATTTGCCCCTCTTCATTAAAAAGTGGTTTATCGAGCTCACAATATTCAAAGCCGTCATTGTAAGCATATTTCTTGATAGCTCTTTTTACTCTCTCAGCAGTGATATCCTTTGCCACGGCATCCTCCATTTCGACTAAAATAAATTTTCTGCTTCCTCCATCTTCTTTGTTTAAATCAAAAACTGCATGGCCCGTGGTACCAGATCCGGCAAAAGAATCCAATACTAAGTCGTCTTTTGAAGCCCCAATTTCAATGATTCTTTTTATGAGCTTAGTAGGTTTTGGTGTGTCAAATGGTGAATCTTGCATTAATATTTCTTTTATTTCTCTCTTTGCATCTTGATTATGTCCTACTTCTTGGTACGTCCATAAACTCATAGGAGTTACTCCTTCTTTAACTTCCGAAAGGAATTTTTTTATTGATGGAACAGAATCATTTTTTGTTCCAAACCATATACGATTATCCAAAATAAATTCTTGAAACCTATTTTTATTCAATACCCAACTCCTTCCATTTGGAGGTAATATTTTTCTGCCAGTTGGAGTGATGATTTCATAAATATTATTTTTAACAGCAGGCCCAACTGATAAATCTGTTGATTTCCAGGGCCCACGTGAATCATTGTCAGGATTTTTATAACGCTGAATTGCTTCATCACTTCTACTCAATTGATTTAATTTTACCTTGGATATATCTTTTGCAAAAACAACAATGAAATCATGATTTGGTGAAAAATTTTTCCTAAGATTTATAGGAGAATACGATTTTTGCCATATAATATTAGTAATAAAATTTTTGGGTTCAAATATTTCGTCCATCATTAACTTTAAATCACAATGTTCACTATCATCGATCGATACAAAAATAACCCCATCATCTGTAAGTAAATCTCTCAAAAGTTTGAGACGCGGATACATCATGCAGAGCCATTTGTCGTG
>CAYVXT010000003.1:0-41298 GCA_964455485.1 uncultured Candidatus Saccharibacteria bacterium | reverse complement strand
GCGATGCAGTTGGCAGTGATTCTCTCAATGCTTCACACTGACCACAGTAGCTGCAGGGCGTCAATTTCCGACGCAAGCCACGGCGTGCTCGAGGTAAACCGCATCAACGTTTCGTCGACTGTAATTTCTCGGTTGCCGATGGTCCATTTTGTCATGCAGAACTCCTTTCTATCTGACTAAATAATATCACTCACAGCATGTTATGTCAATGGTTCGAATCCAGTCTGAGGTCACAAAAAATACCTCTCATATGAGGTATTTTTTGAATAATCACTTTGCTCCGTTTGATACCCGCCCGAACGTACCGAACCGCGTTCGGTACGGGCGAGGAGGATGTTACCTGTCCTGAGAAATTTAAGATCGAAGGAGAAGTTGTTTAATAAAAATGAAGAGCCCGCCGGTCGTGCAGGCGGGCTCCATATGAATGGGATGCAGGCAGCCCTGCAAATTCAAAAACATTGGTTAGACTAACGAGCGTTGTATAGCTTCTCTGGCTTGATGTCCCTTAGTGAACATCTCGCTCAGTTGATTTCTCAGGATTTGCATCCTTGCCCAAGCGACACTTAATTGCAAGGCCGTTTTTGTTGCCTCGGGGCCTAATCGCCTCAGTTCCACTACAATAAAACTTCGTTGAGTGGCTGCTTCGATTGACTTCACTAGACACTCTACTAGGGGAGAATACTCGGTTTTAGCATCGATGAGACCCATCTGAACACATGTTTGTTTAAGAAGGTAACTGAGATCCCACCTGCTTGTTTCCTCGCCCTTCTTAAGCGCCTCTTCGAAGATTGTTACAACCTGCGCGTCAGTGAGCATTTGTTCTATCCTGTGTTGAATACTATAACACTTTATAAATTTATCAAATTTGCTCCGTTTGATAGAGGATGTTAGAACTTGTTTTGTAGGGGTTTAGATAAGGAAAAGGGCGGCCCGAGTTGGGTCGCCCTTCAGAGCCTTCTAGGCTGGCAGTTGCCAGCCTTCGGGAAACTTGAAGATGTCGAAAGATTGGAGAGTGCCGAAGTCGCTCGAAACGCTTTGAAGCACCTTGCGCCGTAGAATAGCAACGAAGATGGTCTGCTCCTTGGTCCGCCGTTTGGCGATTGCAGAAATCATTTTTGCAACTGTCGTGCGCTTCTCGAGAGGCAACCCATTCACGTTGTCGCTAACTGCCTGGAAATTCTGATTGCCGAACTCGTCTTTGTAGACGATGAGGTATTCAGTCCAGAACTTGACCTCTCTTTTCCACTCACCAGTCATGTTGTAATCGAAGAACTGGAGGTTGTAGGTAGAGTTCAAATCAAGTTGCGAAAACTGATAAAAGCTGATGGACCGAACGTCTCGTTCAAGCCATTTGTCGAAGTTGGGAGCCAAGGACGCTTGGGATACTCGGTAGAGAATCTCCCTCAGCCACGGCTCCGACTCGAACGTCTCGTATGCGTTTTTCAATTTCATTCACTTCTCCTGTCCCAAGGACACATGAAGTACCCCGTCTCTCACAAAGAAAAACGAAGGTCTCCTAACACTATATATTACTTGCTACAAAAGTCAATACTTGGCTCCACAAGTTGGACGCATTCAGAACCGCTAATTGGACTGTAATTAAAAGAGAGTTAGAACTTTCTGGGATTTTAGGAATGTATTATTTTCAAACTACTTCAGAACTCGTATAAAAAAAGAAAACCGCCTCGCTTGAGTCTGCAGGAGGCAGTCTTCAAAAAAGGTCGGTTTGTTATTTTGATTTGTTGTGTATACGGTACACAGATGTATTGTCCCCAGAGGAGATACACCTGTATTCCTTGCCACAACTACAGTACGCAGAGGCTTCTGCGTCCTGAAAGTTCTGCATTTTAATGGTTGTGGCACCACTTCCGCACTCGCACTCGATGCGGACGGTATTATCCCGTGTGCTGATGTGAACTTGTAACATGCTAATTAAATTATACTAATCCTTAGTATATTGTCAAGTATTGGCTCCGCGGGTAGGAATTTCTTCTTACAGAAGCTGTCCACTTATTGGACTTCACTTTGTTCAGTCTCAATAAGTCTTGCACTTGGGTCCCGCCCCAAGCTCACCCTCGACTCAAAAATTTATCAGTCACAAATTTTTGGTCTGGGCACCGGCTCGAAAAATTTTGTGCTCAAAATTTTATACTCCGCCGTTCGAATCCTACACGCGACTGAAGCAGTTCAGTCGCTCCACGGAGCTCAAAAAATCAAAGGCCGTCATTTCTGACGACCTAAGATTTTTACGAGCTCCGCTTAATAGAGGATGTTAGAACTTGTTTAAAATAAAAGAAAACCGCCGACCGAAGCCGACGATTTCTTTTCGTCGCCACGGTGGCGGATTAGTCTTTTGGTGTGGTCGCGGATACACGTTCAAAACCCCATGGGTGATAGACGACTTGTCCATCCGAGTGTTTTATGTAAAGTCCACCAGTTTTGCCTTCGCGGTCTACCTCACCGATTTGTCCGTAATATACCGACCTTATGTCGGTAATACGAACCATTTCCCCTTCTTTAAAATCATCAATGAGCATTTGTTTCTCCTTATTTTGTCAGCAGTATCCCTGCTACGATGGCAAGAATGAACCCGAGACCTTTGGTTGCCGTCATTCCACCATTCTGCGTGATGTTGTAGATTGCAGGTATTGATGTCTGTACCACAATCATCAGCACGAATAGAGAACTGACATTTTGGGATGTTGCTTTAGCGAGCATGCCATTGAATGACATGACGCCTATGCCTCCGAAAATTCCTGCGACAATCGCAATCATCCAATTTGCGTTTGTCAGATTACCAACATTACCGAAGGTAAATGGGGTAACGCAGACCAGAACGATTGCGGTGAAAACGAAAGATGAGAGATTGCCAGTCAGCCCACTCCTTTGCATGAGAAGAGGCCAAATACCAAAGCAAAGTCCCGCCAAAAGAGAACGAATTTGTAGCGCGTCCATATAGAACCTCCCATGCAAAAGAATATAACAATTGGACGATTATGTCAAGTTTTGCTCCGGGAGCAGGATTCGGTCACATATAATTTTCTGCTGAAAATTTATGCGACCCCACCTCGCGCCGTCGCGCTCCGGTTTTCGAATCCTAACGAAAGTGCTATTCAAAGCACTTTCTCCCGCAGGAGCCGTAATAGCAAAATAGCCGTGATAAAAATCACGACTATTTATGCTAACGGCTCCGCGGGTAGGATTCGAACCTACGACCAACGAGTTAACAGCTCGCCGCTCTACCAGCTGAGCTACCGCGGAATGTATTCATTTTAAATGAACAAAAGTAATATTACCAAACCTAGCCTCATTTGCAATCCATGACAATACGGCTACATAGACAAATGCTTAATATTAGAAAAGCTTTATTTTTGATGCCTAAAATTACTTATTTAAATTTTCGTGCACAACTTTTGATACTCCAGCTATCACTTTTTGAAGGGAATCAAAATCCCCTCCTCGAGTCATTACGCATATAAAGTAAGGACTTCCGGGATGGTAAACAATACCACAATCATGGAGCTGCCTTTCAGCCACTTTGTCATTCACCACTTTAGTATGTTCACCAAACTTATGTGCCACAGTAGTAGAACCAACACCAGAAACAAGTCCCCCATTAAACTTTGTCATAGTTAGTATTTTTAATGCTTCTTCGGAATATGAGCGTGGCAAATAGGTTGCATTGTACAAAACTCTAAATAATCTTGAATACTCTTCTGGAGACATAAAATCTCCATCATTTGGATCATAAAGTGGATTTGGAAGATTTAAATCATTATAAACACCTAGAACTTCATTTGGCTTTAGTTGATCCAAAACTTTAACAGCATTATTTTCAGACTCAACTATAGTCTCATATAACAACGTCCTTATTGGATAAGTTCCCGCTTTCAATAGTCTTGTTGGTTGATAATATTGACCATCATCATACTTTGGAGAATACGGTACAACCTTAGAAAGCAGAGCATCATCATCTCTTGCCATTTTCAAATATGCTATTAGAGTTCCAATTTTCAGCATGCTTGATGGAACATAAAGTTCCTTCTCATTTATACCCCACCATTTACCTGTATTTAATTCACGGAAATAAACGGAAACACTAGTCGCTTTATTTTCATCCTTATCAGAAAGATATTTTTCTACTTCCCCTTTAAGATGATCGAACTCATGGAAAGTTAATTCTGAATTATCAAGAAGTAGGACAGGGTTGATGAGTTTGTATTCGGAAGAATTTTCCCTCAATTGGTTTATATCCATATCATGATGTCTGTCTTGCCAATACTTCCCGCCCCAAAAACCAACTATCAAAGTAGCAAGTAGCAGTAAGGCAAACTTTGTTTTGTATATGTGGAGAGTGAATTCAGCCATACAATCATTACATTAAAGCCATTATTGATGATTATGGTATCACATTTGGGAATATTTTTTGTAAAGGTGAATCGGGCAGATTGTTGTCAAACAAAGGAGTGGTATAATCCGACTATGAAAAAAATTTATGTTTTAGTGATATTAATTATTGCAATTTTATTTGTATTTCTAACTTTTACATCGAGGGGCGACGATACTAACAAAAAGATTGCAATAGAAAGCGATTTTAGGAATGCTGTTTTTGAAATCGATGGCATCGAAATCCCACTCCACAATGGTATTTACGAATATGACGAGGCGCCCGGTTCTGCCTCAAAAACAATTGTAAGATATTTTGGAAATGAAGCTTTTGGCGATCTAAACCTGGACCAGCTTCCAGATGCTGCTTTTTTGGTTACTAAAGAGAGTGGAGGGAGTGGAGTATTTTTCTATGTAGTTGCGGCAATCAATTCAAAAGATGGGTATAGAATGACAAATGCATATTTTATTGGAGATCGTATAGCTCCCCAAAATAACAGGATAACTTCAAACGAATTACAAATAAATTTTGCAACAAGAAATCCCGGCGAGCCGATGTCGACCAGCCCAAGCCAGGGTGTAACAAAAATTTTAAAAATAACCGATGATGGAAGGCTTAAGGAATAATTTCTAAAAAAGCGGCTGCTTTTAGCAGCCGCAGTGCTCACATATACGTGAGCCAAATGAGAAGAAACAACTTTTCAGCTACGAATTTTCTGCATCCTTTTGTTTTTCCTCTGCTTCTCGAGTCTCCTCGGCAGCATCTTTCAGTTTTTCGGACTCTTCCTTTTTGTCTTTAGAAGCCTTTTCGGCTTGCTCTGACTGATCTTCGAGCTCTTTGCTACTTTTCATATCCTCAAGCATACACACAGAACGGTGAAAAAAGCATGAATCATACCCACAACATAACCTTTAGCAACAGTATAGATTTGCTATCATATAGGTTAATTAAAATTAATACATAACAATGGATCAAGAAAATTCAAATTCAGGTGAAAAATTACTCCCAGAGGGGCACAAAAATACGACCATGGCAGTTCTTTCTTATATAGGTCCCTTAGTCATTATTTCTTACCTTACCTCTAAAGACGATCAGTACGTAAAATTTCATATAAAGCAAGGCTTGGTACTCCTAACTATAGAAATCGCCGCATGGATACTCTCAATGGTTATCTATGGGTTATGGCCAATCATCAACATAATTAACTTAATTACATTTGTACTTTCTGTAGTTGGTATAGTATATGTAATACAAGGTAAGGAAAAAGAGTTGCCACTCATCGGTAAATACTCTAGCTACTTCAATAACATCTAAGCGAAAATTGTAGATGGATATATTTTTTCTATTCATTACATATACCGGAGGTCCGATCATAATTTCGGCAGTCACAATAATTTCTTGCATTCTGCTTGTCGCTCACAAACACAAAAAGAAAGCATTAGAACTACTTATAGCAGTGCTTGGATCTAGTATAACTGTGTTTTTATTGAAATTTATATTCAACGTACCACGACCTCTCGAATCATATTATTATGAATCGCTACCAGCATTCCCTAGTGGACATGCGGCAGCAGCCGCCGCACTATATGGTTTTGTATTCTTTACGATCTGGAAACACGAAAAACATCCAATAAAAAATAAGTCTCTATTACTTTTAAGTCTTTTGATTGCACTTATAGGGATAAGTCGCATTTACCTGGGAGTACATTATGTCACTGATGTGATAGTCGGATACTTTGTTGGATTTTTATGGATATTCATTTCCACAAAAATAATATCTAAGAAGCGCTAGCACCTTCTTGCAAATTCAATATCAAAGCTCTTGCCTCTTCAGGGTTATGGGCGTCGTTAATTATGATATTGCGATTATGACCAGCAGTTTGAATGTGTAGAGTTCCAAATTTTAAGAAAGTTTCTAATATCCCTCTTGTTTCAACTGTTATATCTTGAATTTGACTATAAGCAAAACTGGTCACTTCTCGATGGAAAAAGCCAATTTGTTCTACATCTATTATCCTTTTATCAGTCAGAATCCAAATATCAAGGTAGTAATCAGTCCATTCAATAAAAAGGACTATCCACAATATGAGAGCCCAAAGAGAATAAATAAAGACTCCCCAATTACTAACAAAAGTTTTCATAGTAGTGGCCATGTTGGGGCCAAGATTTACCAAATCAGACGTCAAAAATAGGTAAACAAGCACAGGCAATACCACTCCTAAGGCTATCGTAAAAACCATTGGTAAAACTACAAAATAATGTCTTCTTACTATTTTTATTAATTTTTCTCCTTCTTCGAGCTTTATCATCTAATTCATACTATAAAAGGCTGTTACCAACAAAATCAAACTCACAAAAACATAAGAAATTTCAGCAAACCAAATTCCCTTGCTCCCCATTCCATATTTCTGCCAATGGAAAAATAAAATAAGTGTTGAAACAACTGCAAATATTGCAACAAGCATAAAAGCAAACTCTGCTATCGAATTAGCATTAAAATTTAGGTCGAGCCACAATGGCATGTATTGCATATTTCTAATTATAACTTATCAAAAAATTACTTACCACATTTTCTACATCACCAGCACTCTCTGCTTCCATCAACTTTTCGCGCAAGTCTTTAGAGTGACTGAAACTGCCTATATATGATTTAAAATGTTTTTTCATTACTGCAAAATTTTTGATGGCTCCAAGTTTTTGCTCAAAAAGTTTTGAATGCTCCACCAACACTTTCAACTTCTCTTCCAAAGTTGGCGTGTGGCCCGAAAAAAGGAACGGGTTGCCAAAAATAGCTCTACCAAGCATCGCTCCGTCTGCTCCTGTTTCTGCACACTTTTTGTATGCATCTTCCACACTCAAAACATCCCCATTCCCGAAGATTAAGGTCTTTCCCTCTTCGTTTTTCCCCTCTCCTGCTTCTAGGAGAGTGGCTAGGGGTGAGGTTCTTTGAATCTCATCCCTTATCTCCACTGCTCTCCTTATCCTCTCCCACCTTGCTGGCACCTTTGACATCTCTTTCCTAGTGCGCGCATGAATAGTCATAACAGCTGGCTCCGCCTCCAAAAGAGCAGGTAGCCAAGTTTCTAATTCATCTTTGTTATAACCCAAGCGTGTTTTCACCGATACAGGAAGTTGTCGTTCGCCCTGAGCTTGTCGAAGGGCCACACCTCGTTTGGCAGCCAAAATAATTTCTTTAGCAAGTGTTGGATTTTTTATAAGCGCAGCCCCCGCACCTTGCTTTTCAATACTTTTGTCAGGACAGCCCATGTTTATATCAATACCATCAAACCCAAGTTCCACCGCTAGAGCTGCTGCCTTTTCCATCATTTCCGGTTTGCTTGTAAAAAATTGTGCAACTATTGGCCTTTCAATTTCAGAATACTCCAAATCTTTCAAAAGCTTTTTCCTACCCTCCTCCGGCGCTCTCACCAACCCATCTGCACTCACAAACTCTGTCCAAGTAGCATAAGGGTATAGTCCAGAAAAAACGTTCTTCTCGCTTTGCACGGATATTTTCTTGCTAGAAAATTCCTCGAGCTCGCGCCAGTCGCGCTCGCTAGGCACGCTCGAAGAAGTTTTTTCTGGACTTCGAGCAAGTTTGGAATATTTTGCAATGATGTATCTAAAAGCTGCATCTGTAACATCTGCCATCGGCGCCAAGCACAATATTGGGCTTTTTGATTTTTTCCAAAATCCTAAATTTACCATGTTTGCATATTATCATAGGTTTTGCCTTTTCCCTCCCTTGAGGTAAGGGAGGGTCGACTCTGAGCTTAGCGAAGAGCGGGGTGAGTTATGAGTAAAAAATAGAAAAGCGCAAAGCGCAAGAAAAATTTTATATAAAATAAATCAGCCCGTCCCCCGATAATACTGGGGAACGGGACTGTTTTGCGCTCGCGCGGCCAACTCCTAATCAAAAGGGAGCTTTAGCTCACGCGAAGCGCGGTACTACAACACGGCATGCTGCCTGCTTGCCCGATGTCGTTGGCTAGCTGGCGGCGCCGGCGCCCTGGCTGCTGATCATTCGGCTATTAATTGTTTCCGGCATCTGCGCCGGAGGCGAGTGTGTACGTGCGGCCATTTCAACCTCCGCAAGGTCGGGTTCAAAATTCCCCCCAACCTTGCAAAATTCAATGTTCAAATTCAGTATTAGTATAGCAGTTATGCAAAAATTGTCAAGCATTTTTCATGAATATTTTATTTTGTTGTGGACAGTCTAAAATAACGGCTCAACAGAGCCATTATTTGTAGCTAGCTGAAAAATGACTTTAATTTAGCCTTTATCCAACATACCTACCATTTTGCTAATTTCTTGCTTCATTTTGATTGTTGCACTTTTCAGTTTTTCTTTATAATCATCGTCTTCCAAACTCATTTCTAGCACTTCAACCTGCAGCTGCAGGGCCGCCAAAGGGTTTTTTATATCATGACAAAACCTTCTAAATTCAGGGTTTTGGGTCAAATCTCCCCCGTTAGCCTTCATTTCCACTTCATCATCTTTTTTTATATTCATATCTATATTCTAATAGAATCTTTACAAAAAGATAATGAAGTCTGTTATAATCGGCTTAGAAAACTTAGTTCTTTCTACGAAAGGACGAACAGGAAAGGAGACGCACGTGAGCGCAAAGATGTTGATAGCGCCCACGCTCACCTTATGGGAAGAGCTTGCCTACAGTGTCAACCGTGAAGTTGAGGACCATTGGGACAATAAAATCAAAAAAGGAATAATCCCAACTCACGTACTGCAACAAGGCCAGTTCAATTCCGCACGCCACCAGGTCGAGATGTATCGACTTGCGACCGGTGAAGCTGACGCCGTTAAAAAAGCATTAAATTTTAGAAAATTTTACGGCGACGCCCTACCTAAAGATTTAAGATATTTCGGTATTGGCACTGGCCAAGCCTTAGAAATGATCCTTCCAATTGCCAACCAACAGAAGATGGGTGTTATAGCCTATGACGCTTCTCAGGTTGGATGTGATATTGGCAGATCTATCATAGATCAGCAAGCCCACAACGCCCTAGGGAATGATGTATACCGCGCAGACATTAACTTTGCCTGCCGGAAAAAGTACATTCCTTCTGAGAGTGCACGCTTGTTAGTAGCCTCGAGAGTCCTTAGCGTTCTTGACAAACAGGAGCCTCACGATCTTAAGCCAAAACACCAGCGAAAAATGGCAAGAACAGCAAGAAGGATTGGAAAGTTGCTCAGTTTTTTGGATGCGCTTCTGATCCATCCACAACCGGAAGACAACCCTGGAGTAATCTGGGGAGATACCACCCCTGACAGTTTGGGGCTAATAGCCGAATTCATGGCTGAGGGGTTGGGAAACAAAGTCGAGTTCAGGATTCTCGGCAAAATCAAGTTCTACATGCACACTTACACGGCTGCGCTTTTTGTAGCGAAGTGTTGATCATTTGGGGGGCTCGGAAGCGTGCCTCCCTTATTTAATTAAAAATGTTAAACGAAACATTACAAAAATTAAACAAAACTACTTTAGACTGCTTAGATGAGGTGGATCGTATTGGTATTGTAAAAAAGTTTACAAAAACTGCTTTAGATATATTTGATGCAGATTTTGGATTTATGTTTTGGAAATTAAGAGGGCATAATTCCTACAGATTGATATACAAAAGTCCAAAAACTCCTTACAATCCTGATCTTCCCAGGAAACATGGTTTTAATTACAAAGCTTCAACTAGAAAGACTCCATATTTTGTAAGTAATCCTCCTGAGTATTTATTGAAGTACATGAAATGTTTCTTTATAGTTCCAATATTTTACAAAAAACAACAGTACGGAAATATTGTTTTATGCTACAAAAGTAAAAGGAAATTGAATCCTGATGAAAGAGAGTTGAGTATTGCGCTAAGCAACGCAGCAGCACAGGTTCTTACAATACATGAATTATATTTTGATTTAAGAAATTTCAAAAACCGTATGGACAAGAGCCTTGATCCGGTTTTTATTCTCCACCCATCAAGTTTAGCTATAGAATATGCAAATAACGGAGCTCAACGAAAATTTGGGTTTACTTCTAAAGAATTTCTTAAAAAAAACTTATTCAATTTACAACCTAAATCTGACAAATATGATTTTAAACGAAAGTTACTACCACTTATGTTTAAAAGAATAGAGTTATTATCTATCGAAACGCTCCTACAAATAAAGAACGGTAATACCATTCCCGTGGAATTGCTTTTGCAGTTAACTGAATCTCTCGATAAAAAATATAAGCTAATTTGCACAGTGCATGACCTTACTGAACATAAAAAGGCAGAAAGAGAATTACAGAAAATAATGAAGCAAAAGGATGAATTCTTCAATATTGCAAGCCACGAACTGAAGACACCAGTAACGACTATCAAGGGCTATACAGAAATGCTAGAGCATGAAATTAAAAACGATAGTGAAACTTCAAAAAAATATCTTGGTAAAATAAGTTCTCAAACTGAAAAGCTGACTCGACTGGTTAATGATTTGCTCGATGTGTCTCGCATCGAAACAGGTAAAATGCGCTTTGAAAACGAAAATTTTGAGTTGTCTGAATCAATCGGCCATGCCATCGAAAATCTTCGGGTTGCAATCCCTTCTAACCCTATATCCTTTAAAGCATACGGAAAATTTTTGGTACGGGGTGACTGTGAGCGAATTGAACGAGTACTCTCAAATCTTGTAAGTAACGCCTCCAAATACTCCCCCGTCGGATCAAAGATAAATGTGTGTGTTACTGAAAAGGATGGGGTGGCAGTGGTTGAGGTTGAAGATCATGGTTACGGTATTTCAATCAAAGATCAATCAAAAATATTCAAAAGATTTTTCCAAAGTAAAAATATAACGAAAGAAAATTTGCCCGGTCTTGGACTTGGACTCTATATTGCAAGTGCAATTGTAAAACACCATGGAGGGATTGTGAGCTTTCGGAACAAGCCAAAAGCCAGGGGAGCAATTTTTTACTTCACTATTCCATACTATAAACATCTAGATGAAGATGAAAAATAAATTATATGCACAAGAAAAAAGTTTTGATAATAGAAGACGATACTGAAATATGCGAAATGCTAGGTTTAATTTTGCAAAAAAACGGTTTTGAAGCTTGCCTTCAATATAATGGCAAACATGCAGTATCACAAATTTTAAAGTTGCACCCGTACGCAGTAATAATGGATTTATGGATGCCGGGGATAGACGGCTCAGCAGTAACTCAAAAAATAAAAAAGAATCCAAAAACAAAAAATGTTCCTGTCATTTTGGTTTCCGCTAAAAACCGCCTAGAAGACATAGCAAAAAAATCAGGAGCGGATGCGTTTATAGCAAAACCATTTTCAGTTAGCCAACTTTTAGGTATATTAAATTCTCTTACTGAGTCTAAACAGATGCAGAAAAAAATTCGTTAACTTCTTTTTCGCTGATAAAAGCTAGACCTTTTGTTCTGCCGATTATTGCTAGTTTTTCAATTTGATCTACAGGAACGATATTTTTAAATTCCTCAAACCTAGAGGCATGGTTGAGAACCGCAATAACCGCACTATATGAAAATATTATATTGTATTTATCTTCAATATTTATAAGCGTCCTCTGAGTTTCGGGGAGTAAAGCAATTATACCCCCCGAAGGAGAAATTTTTTCAAAGTAATCTTCAAATTCTGGAGCTGAAGCAAAAAATTTGGCATCAATAGGATCGCTAGTAGCAACTATTTGAATATCATTGGAAGCAAAGTATGGCCTCAATATTTCTAAAAGACTTACATTTTTAGTTTTAGTCTCAATAACAAAATGTAATAATTCAGGAATAAAAATTATAGAATTCCTACCAATCTGAGCTTTCTCAAAGGTGCTTTTTATACTATCTACTATACGCGGCCCATCAAAGATATCGCCCAACATTTTTTTCCAGTCATAATAAAGTATTGATTTGTGTTCAAGTGATGGCAAAGCTGTTCCAAGCTCTATCATTTGAGAAACCTTACCAACAATTTCGTTAGCAACTTCTGATTCTGAAACAATTAGAACATTGGACTTTAAACCCTGGAACGCACTTTCGAGCTGGAGGGCTTCCCTACTTCGATAACCACTATCATACGTGGTTTTACTCAACTCAAAATATTTACAATAATCAGGCATAAGAAATGTGGTACCGAATTTCCAACTTGAACCAATGGATGGAAAGGTGCCCAAGTTTTCCCTCGACCAGATTCTTTCTTTTCGTAATTTCGATTCAATTTCTTCTTGCACCCACAGTGCCGCTCCGGCAAAATCAGACCTAGTGCAAAAACGAGACTGCAAAAAGTCTTGTAATGACTTATCAATATCATAGATAGCTAAAACATATTGAACGAAACGAACGTTATCATTTTCAAAACGAAGAGACGAACCTATTACTGGAGTTCGATCACCTTGTATAAATTCTTCAAGGTCTTTTAAAGATATGGCGCAGCGCTCCATCACTTTAATACCAATTTTTGTGTCAAAAAAGGCTCGAGACAGATCGATATCATCTGTACCGTACAAAAGTTCTGATAATGCAAAATCAATAGAATTTGAGTTATCAGAAATACTTTCAACAACCCTAGAAGCCAAACCCTCGTGTCGCATCGAATTGTAAAACACTTCCAAAAAAATTAAACACAAAAGCATGAATACAGAAACAAAAAACAAACTGTCTGCTTTACTCATTACAAAAGAGAATGTACCAAAAGAAAATGCTAATCCAATAATTGCTGCGCCGGAAAATATAAAACGGAAAACCGTCCTTACTTTTTTACCAAAATAACGATCAATCGTTATACTATCGAAATGTGGTTTTGATTTTTTTAATAAACCTTTAAATGTCATATCACAAATTTAAAAATGTTATTGCAAGCACAATCGAACCGAGAAGTACTGCTGGGGCCAGAATCCAAATAAGTACGAACAAGGAAGATACTACTAAAACTAAAATGTATGAAGCAATTCCTACAAATATTACGAAAATCTTGCTTGCAAATCCAAATATCCTGAGCATCATTCGCGGTACAGAGTGCATACCCACATCATCACCACTTTCTCGCAACGCTTTACCAATATCCCACGGATCAAACAATGTTCGCCAAGCTAAGGAAAATGAAAAAAAATGTAAGATAAACCACAGCAGGTTACCTACTGTACCAAAAATTTCACCTAACCCTTTTCCATAATGCCACTTCACATACATGAAGATTTCTGGCTTTGCTTCGTAGTCAGTCATGATATATATTGTACCAAAGTTTTAACTCTTTTCAGACTTTCCTTCGATTTTATAAAACATTTTCTTTCCATATCTCGCATCAACATATTCCAATTTTGTAGCCGGGTCCTTTGCTTTGATTTCAGAAATTAAAAGAATGGCATTTTTTGCTGCATCACTCATATTTTCTTCAGGATTTAATATTATTGTACCTGATGATGTGATTATATTTGCCTTATTTGGAAGCTCTTCTATAACTTTCTCAACTTGAATAGAAGAAGCGTTGATAGTTGAAATAACATCTAGATAATTTTGCATGCTACCACCGCTTGCAAACTCCTGTAAAATTGGATCTCCCATAATGCTTCCTTCAAATCTTATTTTTCCTATCATATCATCAGGAGAAGCTTTTGCGAAAACCAAACCAGCATTCGACATAAGATAACATTCAACATCACTGCACCATAGCATTTCGCCCACTCTTTCAGTCACATCGATTTTTAATACACCCCCTAAATCATATGAAATGCTTGCATCTTCAATTTTTGGAAATGTCTTCAAAATTTTCTCCTTCAAATTGTTTTTACTTATGAGCAAAGTATTGGTTTTTGGAAATAACAGCATTTTATTACCCGAGAGTGTCGCAGCCGCAATTTGTTTTACATCTTCAGTCTGTACAGACCCTACAACTTCAATATTTTTTATCTGCATAAAACTTGAACGCATTACTAACACCCCAACCATGATGAGTATGATGGGCAAAATAATTTTCATACCAAAAGCCACCTGCTTTCTAATTTCACCCCTCCTTTTTATGCGTGAAGAAGGATTGTACTTTTTTCTGACGTACATATATCTATTATATCCTTATTTTTAGGAATTTATTGTGGAGAAATCTTTTCTCTGCCACCCATGTAAGGCCTAAGGATTTCTGGGACCAAGATTGATCCATCTTTTTGCTGATAGTTTTCAACTAGAGACACCAAAATTCTTGGAGTTGGTATAGCAGTACTATTTAATGAATGTACATATTTAAGCTTTCCATCAGCATCTCTGTATTTAATATTTAACCTTCTTGCTTGGAAGTCATGGAAGTATGATGCAGAACTGATTTCCCTATATGTATTTTCTCCCGGTACCCAAAGCTCGATGTCGTATTTTTTAACTTGACCTAAACCAAGGTCTCCTCCGCAATTTATAACTGTATGGTATGGAATTTCCAAGCTCTCAATAAACTCCTCAGTATTTCTATTGACTTCCTCGTGATATTTTACCGACTCTTCGTGACTTGCCTCACAGAGCACCACTTGTTCCAGTTTATAAAACTCGTGCACACGAATAAGCCCCTTCACATCTTTACCATGACTTCCCGCTTCGCGACGAAAACATGGGGAAAAAGACAGAAACTTTTTGGGAAGATCTTTTTTATCTAATACTTCACCAGAGTGATATGCCATTGTTGCCACCTCTGCAGTACCAGCCAAATAATCACCATCTTGTGTTTTGTATAAATCATCCTCGCCTTGAGGCAAATACCCTGTACCAAGCAAAGTCTCCCTATTTACCAAAGATGGAACTATCATTGGAATAAAAGATTTTGAAAGAAAATGTTTTTGGGCCGCTTGCCATATTGCATATGCAAGTAATGCTCCATCGTTTTTCAAAAAATAACCTCTGAAGCCAGAAACCTTAGTCCCTCTTTCCAAATCAACCATGTCCAAATTTTGCATTAGTTCTATATGACTCTTTGGTTCAAAATCAAATTTTGGTTTGTCGCCCCATTGTTTAACCTCTTGATTTTGAGCATCAGTCTCACCTTCAGGTACTGACATATCAGGAATATTTGGTACAGATACCATGAGTTTTTGCCATTCGATCATCACTTCCTTCAAATCACTCTCAAGCTTCTGGACGTCTTCCTTGATAGGTTGCATTTCCTTAATCAAACTCTCCCTCTCCTCTGGAGTAGCTGATGGCATTTTTGTGCTTACCTCGTTTTGCCTTGCTCTTTTACCTTCAAGCTCTAATGAAATTGTTTTTCTTTTGTCATCTACTTCAATTAACTTTTTTACATCAAAATCAATGCGTTTCTTTTTCGCTCCCTCTTGTACCAGCTCTGCATTTTCTCTTATGAATTTTATATCAAGCATAAATAAGTTTGAAAGTTAGAAAGTAAAAAGTTGAAAAGTAGGATGTTTTGGAACTTGCGTTTTGCGCTTTTTTACTTTCAAACTAATCATACCAAATGCTACAATAAAAGTGAATTCACGATTAAAATGTCATATTCAATCAACATTCTAGACCGAAAAGACTGGCCTCCACTACTAGAAGAGATTCCACAACTCCCAAAAGAGCTTTTTTATGCAGGTAAAATACCAGACTGGAAAAACAAGCTTCTTTGTGTAGTTGGTGCTCGCAAAAATACAAACTATGGCAAAGAGGCGGTGGAAACATTTATTGAAAATTTGCGTGGCTACCCTATTACCATCGTTTCCGGTCTTGCCCTTGGTATTGACTCGATCGCTCACCGAGCGGCACTTAAATATGGTCTACCTACTATTGCCGTACCTGGATCAGGACTTTTAAAAGATGTTTTGCACCCCCAATCTCATGTAAGACTTGCGGAAGAAATAGTACAAAGTGGCAACACTCTCATGAATGAGTTCAAACCTGAGTTTAAAGCTACTCATTATAGTTTCCCTCAACGAAACCGCATAATGGCGGGTATGTCGCACGCTACTCTTATAATAGAAGCTGAGAAAAAGTCCGGAACACTCATCACAGCCCGGCTTGCAACTGAATATAATAGAGATGTGCTAGCACTTCCAGGAAGTATTTTTAATTCCACAAGCTCTGGACCACACATGCTAATCAAGCTAGGGGCAACTCCTGTAAGGAGTGCTGATGATATTTTGGAAGCACTGCATTTGGAATCCCATTCTACCGTTTTAGACGGGGCTTCGCGGGACGAAGCAAAATATTTTGATTGCTCAGAAAGAGAAATGTTAATTATAGAAATGCTAAACGAGCCTTTAGAGCGTGATGAAATTTTACGCCACATGAACAGCATTCACAAAATAGGTGTTGGCGAGACTCAAACCCTCCTCTCCCTTCTCGAACTCAAAGGCCTCATCAAGGAAACCCTCGGCCAAATCAGGCTTTCATAATCTCTCCCGGACTTCCCGCTCGTGTTGTGCCTGGTGGGAAGTCCGGGAGAGGTTTTTTGCTTTTTATTCACTTATCTTTTATTCTTATCATAATTCTAATCCCACCATTCGTGTCATTCGTGTGAATTCGTGGATTAGTGTCGCATTATGAAATTACTAATCGTAGAATCGCCAGCAAAGGCAAAAACAATAGGAAAATATTTGGGTGACGAATATGAAGTCGTTGCTTCTGTTGGACATATCCGCGATTTACCAAAATCAAACAAAAAAGCTATTGATATTGAGGGTGGCTTCATTCCTCATTATGAAATTTCAAAAGGAAAGGAAAGAGTCGTTGAAGATATAAGAAGATTAGCCAAAAAAGCGAGCGAAGTAATACTCGCCACTGACCCCGACCGTGAAGGAGAGGCTATTGCATGGCACTTAGCAGAAATACTCAAAAAAGACATGTCCGCAAAGGACATTAAAAGAGCGACTTATCACGAAATTACCAAAGAAGCTATAGAAGAGGCGCTTGAGCATACCCGCCACATTGATCAAAATTTGAGAAGAGCTCAGGAAGCAAGAAGGGTTTTGGATAGGCTTGTGGGTTATGATCTTTCAGGACTTATTTGGAAAAAAGTACGATATGGACTTTCAGCGGGACGTGTCCAGTCCCCTGCTTTGCGTATTTTGATGGAACGCGAAAGAGAAATACGCGCTTTTATTCCTGAAGCATTTTTTGTATTGAGTGCCAATCTTGAAACTAATTCAAAAGAAAAATTTACAGCTTTTTGCGAAGTAGAACCAAAAACAAAAGAAGAGGCAGAAAAAATTTACAACGCAGTAAAGAGTAGTGATTGGAAAGTAAAAGATGTAGTTGAAAGCGAAGCAAAAAGAGCTCCTCGCCCACCTTTTACTACTTCCACTTTGCAACAAGCAGCTTCGACTCGCCTAGGTTTTTCACCGAAGCGCACCATGATGACAGCTCAAAAGTTGTACGAGTCGGGACACATAACTTATATGCGTACAGATAGCCTAAACATGGCTGCTGTGGCTCTCTCACAAATAAAAGGAGTGATTGATAAAAAATTTGGCTCTGAATTACATCAATCAAGAGTTTACAAAAATAAATCAAAAAACGCACAAGAGGCGCACGAAGCTATCCGCCCTACACATTTTGATAAGGAAAATGTTGGTCATACAGAGGACCAAAAAAGATTGTACAAACTTATTTGGCAGAGATCAGTGGCAAGCCAAATGAAGGACGCTTTGATGATGCGTACGAAAATAACAACCGGAGTCAGTGATGAAAAAATCCCAAACTTTGCCGCCAACGGCTCGCGTGTGATGAGTGATGGCTGGCTCCTCGCAGACCCTCAAGCAAAAGGTGAGGACTTATTACTACCAAAAGTTAAGGCAAATGACCCATTGTCTTTACTTGATTTGAAAAATGAGGAGAAGCAAACAGAACCCCCAAACAGATATAGCGAAGCGGGGCTCATAAAAGAACTTGAAAAAAGAGGCATAGGTCGCCCTTCAACTTACGCTTCAATCATAAACACTATTGTAGAAAGGGGTTATGTTGAAAAAGATGGTCGCACACTCAAACCTACCGATACAGGCGATGTAGTTTCCACATTTTTGGAAAACAATTTTGAAAATTATATTAGCGACACTTTCACTGCAGAAATGGAAGATGAGCTTGACCAAATTGCAGAGGGCAAGAGAGAGTACGAACCAACTTTGCGAGAATTTTATAAACCATTTATAAAAGATGTAAAGGAAAAAGAAAAAACAGCAAAACTCACTACCCTCGGCGACGCTGACCCTAAACTCAAATGCCCTATTTGTGGAGCTAGCATGATAGTAAAGCTAGGGCGTGGCGGCAAGTTTTTGAGTTGCGAAACATTTCCTGAATGCAAAGGAATGCGCAACATGGACGGAAGCGAAATAAAAGAGGCAGAAGCAATAGGAGTCGACCCTGAAAGCGGCAAAAAGATTTTCGTCAAAGACGGAAGGTTTGGGCCATATGTAGAACTTGAAGAGGTAGAAAGTGAAAAAGCGCAAAGCACAAATGAAATAAAAGATGGGAAAAAACCAAAAAGAGTGAGGAAGGTGAAGCCGAGGAGGGCAAGCATACCAAAAGATAAAAATCCAAACGAAGTGACAGTGGCAGATGCTCTCAAATATTTGAGTTTACCAAGAGAGCTCGGAGTACACCCCGACACTGGCGAAATGATAAGCGCAAACATTGGGCGCTTTGGGCCTTATATCGTGCACCAAAAAGATTTTCGTTCTCTCAAAGCAGCCGATGGTGACGATGTTTATAAAATAGAACTTCCTCGAGCTTTGGAAATACTTAAGGAACCTAAAAAAGTTGGCAGAAGAGGTGGATGGAAAAAGAAAACTAATTAAATAATTAGGAGTAGGTGGCAAGTAGGCTATATTTTGCTATATTTGTAAATATGGAACTCCACCCAGAACAAATAACCTCTCTGCTCAAAAACTCAAGTAAAGAAGAAAAGGACCTAGTAAAAAAGGCTTTCTACTTTGCTGAAGATGCCCACCGAGACCAAAAGCGAAATTCGGGCGAACCCTACTTTAATCATCTCTTTGAAACTGCCAAAAATATTGCCGAGCTTGGCATGGACTCTACTACTGTAACGGCCGGTTTTTTGCACGACACACTGGAAGACACAAAAACGACTCCAGAAATTTTGGAAAAAGAATTTGGTAAGGACGTACGATTTATCGTAGAAGGTGTAACAAAACTTGGTAGTTTAAAATACCACGGTGCAGATCGACACAATGAATCACTTCGGAAACTTTTAGTAGCGACATCAAAAGACATTCGAGTCCTTATAGTCAAACTATGTGACAGGCTTCACAACATGAGAACTTTGGAACATGTACCTAAAGAAAAGCAGGATCGTATAGCAAGAGAAACTTTAGAAATTTACGCGCCCATAGCTTATCGTTTAGGTATCAGGAAGCTCTCAAGAGAACTAGAGGATTTGGCATTTTCGTACGTCAATAAAGATGGTTATGATGAAATAAAATCACTACTAAAAGCTGGGTATGAAGAAAAGACTAAAGGTTTAGAAAAATTTAGGAAATCAGTAGTGACTGAATTAAGCAAAGCAGACCTTACTAACTTTAGATCAGATTATAGAGTGAAAGGTTTGTACAGTTTGTACAAAAAATACATCAAGTTTAAAAAAGATTTTGAAAAAATATTTGATGTGCTTGCTATGCGCATCACAGTTCAAAGGACTGATGATTGTTATAGAGCCTTAGGGATCATACATTCGGCATGGAAACCTGTACCAGGACGCATCAAAGACTATATCGCCTTCCCAAAACAAAACGGGTATCAGAGTTTACACACTACTATTTTCACGGGCGACGGTAATTTGGTGGAAATACAAATCAGAACAGAAGAAATGCACAAAGAAGCAGAATATGGGGTTGCATCACATGCTTCGTACAAATCTGATGGTGATAAAAATATCAGTAAAAAACACCTCGCGTCTTGGATAAAGGCAATGAGCGATCATAGCGAAAATGAAATTAAAGACGACTTCCTTTCTGAAAGAATTTTCGTGTTTACGCCAAAAGGTGACGTGGTTGACTTACCTGTTGGGTCTTCAGCTATCGATTTTGCTTACTCGATACATTCCGACATTGGCAACAAAATGTCAGGCGTCAAAATCAACGGTAAAATGTCTTCAATTGAAACCATTTTGAATGGCGGTGAAATTGTTGAAGTTATAACAAGTAAAAACGCCAAACCCAATCGTAAATGGTTAGACTCTGCCAAAACTACATTCGCCAAAAAACATATTAGGAATTATTCTAATTGACCTAATTTCTAATTATTCTAAAAGCAAAATGTGAGAAGTGCTATGAAAAAAGTCTGGTTGAGCCGTGCAACAGGCGACCCGAGGACTTTTTGAAGAGTACTTCTCACATTTTGTTTTTTATATTGAGAAGTTGTGAATGGAATACAAATCTTCCTCGGGCTCTTTTGCAATTTCTGCAACAGTAGGAATAGGAGTATTTTCTGCGATCTTTACTTGCTCAGGCGTTCTGTCATCCACCATCTCCCCTTTTTCATCATTTATTGTTTGGGTTTTGCTATTTTGATTTTGGATCATCTTCAAAATACTTTCCAAATCATCATTAGAGAAAAATTCTATAGTAAGCTTCCCAAAATTCTCTGTTTTCTTTTCAATCCTCACTTTAGTACCAAGAGTTTCTGAAAACTTTTCTTCAAGAGCTGAAATTTCTGGATCAAGTGCTGCATCAAATTTACGCACTCTTTCGATCGCTATCTTTCGAGCAGCCTGTTCTGCATCGCGTACATTCATCCTTCGTAAAATAATGTCTTGGAAAAGTACTTTTTGCTCTTCTGGTCTATCAATCAACATGAGCAGAGGCCTCGTATGACCTTCGTTTATCTTACCCTCAGAAAGTGCAATTAGCATTTCATCTGGCAAATCCAAAATACGCATAGTGTTAGTCACATAAACACGGCTTTTACCTATCTTTTGAGCAATTTCGTGATGTTTAAAACCAAATTGGTCAGCAAGTTTTTTGAAAGCTTTAGCCCGCTCTACTGGGTTCAAATCTTCTCTTTGTACATTTTCAATGATCGCAAGCTCTAGCTTCATCAAATCATCTTGCACTTTATTTTCTTCGTTAGTTCGTATGATTACTGGCACTTGCTGAAGTCCTGCTAGTTTTGATGCTCTCAACCTTCTCTCTCCGGCAATTAGTTCATACTCAACACCTAAACCATCTTCCTTCACCACTTCCTTCCTCGTTACCACAAGTGCCTGAAGCACTCCGTACTGCTTTATAGACTCAGATAGAGCTCGAAGAGCTTCTTCGTCAAATTCACGCCTTGGCTGAAATGGGTTTGGTTTTATTTTGTCTACTTCAACCCAAAATATTGAATTTTGATAAAAATTTGAGGTATTCATAATGGTATACACATGAAGACTGGTGGCTAAATTATAGCTCCTAACACCCAAATTTCAAGGTGGGTTTGGTGTAAAAGTTTATGCTGTGCCGGAGGAGAGACTTGAACTCTCACCCCTTGCGAGACACGATTTTGAGTCGTGCGCGTCTACCATTCCGCCACTCCGGCATTGTAAAAATATACTATAGTATTTTTACTATAATGCCAGAGTGTCGGCCACCTCGCTACGCTCGGATAAAAAGCAAAGCAGTTTGCTTTTTATCCACTCCGGCATGTTTCTCATTATAATGAAAAACACCTTAAAATCAATGATTTTGATTTAATTGGTTTTTGATTTAACATGATTGATATGGAAATCAAAAAAGGTATTTATAAGCATTTTAAAGGCAATGAATACGAAGTTATAGATGTTGCCTTACATTCAGAAACACAAGAAGAGTATGTTGTTTATCGCGCACTGTACGGAGAAAGGAAATTGTGGGTGCGCCCTATTTCAATGTTCTTAGAAGAAGTAGACAAACCCGAAATCCCCTACAAAGGACCCCGATTTGTTTATGTAAGGGAAAAATAAAATCGTTGTTATTATGTAAACAAAAAGAAAACCGCCCGCAAGAGTTCCACAAAGTGGGCGGCTCTTGTGAGCGGGGTGTTCCAGTATTTATACCGAGACCGGAGTTGTTGTAGACGCCGGCAATTCGACTTCGAAGGCTTCGGCTAGGGCGATTAGAGTCTTGCCTAAATAATTGCTCTTCTCGATCGGCTTGAGATAGGGAGTGGGCTCGATCTCGCCAGCCAAAATTTGAACGTTCAGTTCTTCGACCCGCCGCAACATGTCTTTGACAATAGCCTGAATTGACGCCTTTTGGTAGAAGTCGACGTCCTTGGCAGCCCTCTTGCACATTGCTAAGTAATCGTCGAAAGAACTCTCGTTCGATTCTACATAGGAATCGTCGGTCGGTTTTTGACTTTCTC
Organism: uncultured Candidatus Saccharibacteria bacterium; assembly: GCA_964455485.1. GTDB lineage: Bacteria > Patescibacteriota > Minisyncoccia > Phycocordibacterales > WO2-35-19 > CAYVXT01. The sequence continues at coordinate 18,597 of CAYVXT010000003.1, read as the reverse complement.
CCATACCGACACTCGATCCACCTCATGGATGAACCAGGAGAAGAGCCCGATCCGGTATTGCTGGATCAGGCCTTTTGAACAAGCGAGTTTAGGGATTGCCGAAACAACCCAAAAGTGACAGCTTTGCCCATCACGGCAGAATAGATTGCTTCAGCTTTACTGCAAACTAAAGCAAGGTCAATCTGAGCTACCGGTTTGTGCACTTCAGCTTTCAATTCCACGACTAGAGTGTCAATACGAGCGACTGCTTCTTTGTTACTATCATTCACGAAAACGTCGAAGTCGGATGGAATACCGGAAGACTGTGCTGAAGCGCGAGCATAATCAGTGTAATCTGGAAGTTGCAGAATTCGTTCGCTGATTGCCATTGTAGCTTCTCTTAACGAAGACTCTCTTTTGTGAATAGGATCAAGAGCTGAGGTTATGTTGTTTGTGTAATCTGCTGATAGCCCGCTAGAACGGACGATCTGGAAATGCCATTCTCTATCAGACTGCACCACTACTCCTTTCCATTAATATTTAATCATATTTTAAAAAAATAGCAAATTGACAGTAATTATTTAATATGTTTTCTTATAAACAAGCTTAAATGGAATAACTAATGAAAAAATTGAGGTTGATTGTAATACTGGGGCCTACTTCTAGTGGCAAGAGCGACTTGGCGGTTGCCCTAGCTTTAAAATTTGACGGCGAAGTCATTTCAGCAGACTCAAGGCAAGTTTACAAAGGGCTTGATATTGGCACGGGCAAAATAACAAAAAAAGAAATGAAGGGTGTGCCTCATCACCTCCTTGATGTTGCAAATGCGCGCAAAGTATTCACCGCCTCTGATTTTAAAATTCTGGCAGAAAGGAAAATTGATGAAATAATTAAAAGAGGAAAGTTGCCAATTGTTTGTGGAGGCACTGGGTTTTATATAGACGCACTACTCGGTGAAAAACAAATTCCTGAAGTACCCCCAAATGAAAAACTGAGAAAGGAACTTGAAACAAAAACAGCAGAAGAACTTTTTGAAATACTGCAAAAGCTAGACAAAGACCGATCTGTAGCGATTGATCGCTACAATCCAAGAAGGTTGGTTAGAGCGATTGAAATTTGTCACGCTTTAGGAAGCGTGCCAAAGCTTGGAGCTAAGAGCTTGGAGCTTGGAGAAATGAAATATGATGTTTTGAAGATTGGGATTAAGGTTGATGATGAAGAATTGAAAAGAAGGATTAATAAAAGATTGGAAAAAAGAATAAAACAAGGAATGATAGCTGAAGCAAAAAAACTTCACAAAAATGGATTGTCATACAAACGTATGACAAGTTTGGGACTGGAATACGCTGCCCTCGCCGACTTTCTTCAAAATAAAATTACTAAACAGGAGATGATTACTTGCCTCCAAAACGAAATTTGGCACTACGCCAAGCGCCAAATGACTTGGTTTAAGAAGCCTGCCAGATTGAGTCATCCAGGCGGGGACAAATCCATAAAATGGTTTGAACCAAAAATCAATATTTTGGAGAAGGAAGTCAAAAAGTTCTTAAATTAAATTTTGCGGGTGATGAAGGAATCGAACCCTCGACTACAGTTTTGGAGACCGTCGTTTTACCACTAAACTAATCACCCAACTCAGGCATATTAACCGATTTATGACTTTTTATCAAAAAGAAAAGTTGCCAAAGCTTTAATAAAAACATGATGATCTTTGTCTTTATGTTCCTCAATATATACAGCCAATGCATCCAATGGGATTTCTGGATCAGGGGAGATATTATTTAGCGCACAAATAACTTTAAATACTAATACTGAGGTTCTTTTGTTACCATCGATAAAAGGATGGTCTTTGATTATGAAGAATAGATAAGCAACAGACTTCTCTTCTATGGTCTTATAGTTTTCTACATCAAAATTACTACCATTGATATTGGTAATAATAGCATCTATCTTTGATTCGGATTCGAGATTAAGAGCAAATGATACGAATTTATGTTCGTGAAGCAGTTTGTATATCTGACATACGTCTTTCAATATCAGCGGTTGAAATGTCCTTTTTACCTGTATCATAATCACGGAGAGATTTTATAACTAATACATTTTCACTAAGTTGCTTTTCCGCAACTTTTCTTATGTCAGTATTCTTTTTTTTGAGAAAGGAAAACATATTGGTTATATTATACACTATTCGTACTTTTGGACAAAAATTCGCCTTTTTGGCGAATTTTTGCTTCTGCGTTTTTTTGCGTGAGTTCAGCGAAATTCTGCGGATTATTTTTTTACCCTCTTTAGAGGGAGTTTTGCCTCAGTAAATACAACTCTTTTACGAAGAGCTTTGTCGTATTTTTTGAGCTCAATTTTACGCTCTACTTTACGCTTATTTTTACGAGTAAAATAGACCGTACCAGTTTTCTTATTTACTAACGCTATAAGATTATCTTGGGACATAATCGAGTTTAAAAGTTAAAAAGTTTGAAAGTTATAAAGCCATAGCAAACTTTTAATCTGCTTGCCCGTCCGTAGCTTTAGCGAAGGCGGGCGCTTTTTAAACTTTCTAACTGGATTAGAATATCACATCTTTAAAATTTGAGCAAATGTGGCCATAAGGTCCTTTGTGATAGGCCCAGGCTCCCCATTCCCCACCTCAAACTCATCAATTTTGACAATTGGCACTATATCCTTAAATGAGGAAGTTATAAATACTTCATCGGCCACCCTCAATTCCCCTTCATCTATGGGCCTGGTTTCAATGGAGTATTTGCCATTACATATTTCAATTATCACCTTTCGTGTAATACCTTTCAAAATATCTTCCTCAGGTGTTATAACAACACCATCTTTAACAATAAAAATATTGCTAGTTGCACATTCTAATATCTGATCATCATATGTGAATAGTATTTCGGCTGCACCTTCAGATTTTCTATGATCCTGCAAATTAACAGACTTTATGTAGTTTATGGTTTTATATTCGGGCAATTCACGGAGGTGTCTTTGGGTTATGAGCTTAGCGCCTTCAGTATAATATTCATCTTTAAGCTTTTCCCATTTTTCAGTAACTATATAAAAGGTTGGGTTTTCAAAATCAAATTCAATACCATTTATTGTATTCCCCCCGGTAAGAATAATCCGAATATTAGCCCTCTCGGTATGTCCATTTTTCTCGAGAAGTTCAATTATTTTTTTCTCTGCTGAATCATGAGTAATTGGTACATTTAAATTTAGTATATGAGCACCTGAAAGAAACCTGTCCCAATGGTCAGAGAACCTGAAAGGTTTACCCTTAATCCCAGCAATACCTTCATAAATACCGTATCCTCGTAAAAGCCCTATGTCTAAAACAGAAACTTTCGCTTCTTCCATTGGCACAATCTTTCCATTTAAAAAACAATATTGATTCATATAATTAACAAAGCTCCGCCACCTATTAGCTTGGTTGCGGAGCATTTTTGCCAGTTGGCAAAATAGCCATCTTCCTCCAGTACTGGAGAAAGACAGGAATAGAAACGAACAAATTGGTTACTTCGTCAGGGTTGAGTCCGGCCGGATCATGATAAAAGAATCCTTCCAATTTTCCACTTTCGTTGCACCTATACCCAGTTACAACGACCATATGGAAAATCCTTCTATCAAACGAAAACCTTTGCATTGAGATCACGACGGGATTATTCTCCTTCAACGACTCCCAGATTATCTCAATGTCTCGGTCCCTCATCTGTTCCATTCTGGTGCATCTCACGCCATGGTCCTCAAAGACTTTAACCAGGTAGTCATGGACCCAACCAGATTTACTGTATCCGCCCTCACCTACACCCTTTTCGACGAGCTTATCTAAGCCGCCATTCGAGACCCCGTAGTACCTCAGTGCCATGTACACCGAGGTCATTCCGCACGCTGTTAGAAGATGTATCTTTTCATCTATGTCCAAGTACTGCGACGAGTACGGAACGGCTAAAATATTGTCCACGAATTTAACCTCCCTATTTAAATTATTAGCATATTCAGGCATTTAGGTAAATGATTGGTATCTTATGATATTATGATTCAATTAAACTAATATATCATAGATCTACCCACATGGAAAAAACGAATAAAATTTTAACATTTAATACTTATCAGTCCATTATAAAAAACAGTGTTGGATCTAAAATATTTAAAAACCTTTATATGTCGGTTGACGGAGTTAAAACCGACATTACAGAAAATGGAAACCTTTCATGTGCCTTTTATGTTTCTTCCATACTTTTGATAACAAAACTTATAAAAAGCCCGCACGCTACAGTAGATGGAACCGTGCGCGACATGCTTGAAAATGACTGGGTGGAAATAAATGAACCAAAAACAGGGTGTGTGCTAGTTTGGGAAAAAACTGATTTTGGAGGTGGTCATATGCACAAGCACATCGGTTTTTTTGTAGGAGGCGAGACAGCGATAAGCAATAATTCTAAAACAGGAGAAATTTGTGAGCATCATTTTACTTTTGACAGCACTAGAAAAATCAAGAAAATTCTTTGGAACTCAGCATTGGAAAATTGATTTAGTACATGGATATATATACCGCAAAATATGCCCCATCCCCTTATTTGCTAAGTAGCACTGATGAGGTAAAATTAGAGCTAACTTATGGATAGTCCTAATAATTCTAAAAAAAATCTTATAGTTTGGGTAAGTTTGGGTATTTTAGTAATTTTAGTTTTTTTATATTTTAATTTTAAAAATAGTAAAAATACTGAAAGAGATCTAACATTCCAAAGGACAGAAATTCCTACAATTGAGAATACAGACGAAAACACAAACGAAACTGTAATAATAAAATCAGATGCTGGTAGTTATTCTGGAATTTCTGATGCTGAAGTTTATTTTTCAGCACAAAATATCGGTACCACTGTTGAAAATTTTGACTTCCAACTTTACTTTCCAAGAAATTTAAAATCGGGCGCTTTAAAAATAGAGCGTATGGTGAGCGGTACTTGGCAAGCCTTGGAAGTTAAAGAAGGTAAGGCCGAACATGCAATATCTAAAAAACCTATTCCTCAGGAATTTGAATCAAAAAATAATTTTAATACTGAACTCAAACCAAATGATATTGTGCATTTTCGTGCAATAATATACTTTCCTGAGAGTTCATCAGGAGAGTTTTGGATTGAAGCAATAGGTAATAAAAATGGTTATGGGCTCCTTGATCCACTATTTTCATCAGTAAGCATCCGTGGTGGAGGAGCTGGAGGAGGAAGAGTTTCGGTGAGAGGAGGCTCGAGTAGCGGTGGCAGAGTTTCCTTTAGAGGGGGCGGTAGCTCAGGTGGTGACTCCTTTACCGGCACAACATTATACGTAAATACAAGCTCATCAGCGGGCGGAGATTGCACTACAAACAACACAGCAGGAGCTACTCGCGCATGCGCAACCTTACTCGAAGCAATCAACCTGCTACCAGCTACTCTAACTACCCCTTATCGTATATATGCCTCAGGATCAGTCGCTGATACTTCAGCTATAAACCAAACACCATTTGATCAAACCACATCAGCTGCAAATTACCTCTGGATAATTGGAGAACAAAGCCCAAATCACTTTTCTAACTCCCCCACTGGTAAGTACGATACAAACAAATATCGCTTGGAAGTTACAAATACAAATGCATTGTATAACAATACACCAGGACATCTTCGTATTGAAGGGATACAAATTAAAATTACCAGAAGCGCTGGAGATAGTTATATTGGAATTAAATGTTCAAACGCAAACCAAAACTATGCCGACGTCGACTGTAGAATATCAAATAATATTGTAACTTTAACTGGAACAAAAGGTAATACAATTGGAATAAATAATAGACCAGCAGGACTAGCTGGAGCGACTGTTAAAGTTTGGAATAATTTGGTTTATGACTTTGGACAATGTTTTGCGACTGACCTTGCCGACACCGACGAATATTATAATAATACTTCTGCCGGCTGTACTTATGGTTTTGTGACTGATGTAACAAGCACCAAAGTTGTTAATCATTTAGTGACTGGAGCAACCATAGGCTTTGTAGGAACATTTGCTGGCACATCAAACTACAATGCAGAAGATGATGGTAATGGCGCACCAGGTGCAAACTCAAGAAGTGCTACAACATTTACATTTGTTAACGCGGGCGCAAAAGACTATCACCTCCAAGCAGGCGATGCTGGTGCTAAAGATTTTGGTACCAATAGCGTTGGAGGACTATTTACAACCGACATTGATGGTCAAACACGAAGCGGCTCATGGGACATAGGTGCTGACGAACAGCAATAAATAAAACAGTTCGAAAGTTATTCAGTTTATTATATTTAAAAGTATAAACTACTTTACTAGATTGACTTTATATATAAAATAAGTTATAAGTAAATTAATGACTTCTTACGAGTCAAGGCGAGAGAAGAACGAAAAGAGGAAAAGAACTCTCGAGTGTGGTGTGTGAGGACCGATTTGAAATAGGAACGTATGGTTGGGATTGACCTTCCTAATCGCAAAGCTTAGTTCGATGGACGTACCAACAGCACACAAGGTTAAGACCCCAAATGCGCCGAAGCTGAACGAAACTATGTAAGCATACATAGCAGGGGCGCAGACCCACACCAGGTTAATGAAAATGAAAAGTTAAAATATAAATTTTTATAACTTTTTATTGTAGTTGGCCGACAAAGAACTTCATCTCGCTCGCCTTTCGCAACCGCCATCAACATGGCGGTTTATTTTTTGGTGTATTGTCCGGTGTAGCGTTGGAACTAGTTTGATAATAATTCAGATATGAAGAAAGCCGCCCGAGGGTCGAGCGACTCCCAAAGCGGTTTCGAAAACATTATGCTGTTCTCGTGATGCAAAACGACCGATGCACTGCCCAGAACCAGGTGAATAACCCCGCAGTCCAGACAGAGAGTCCGATGTACAACCCGTACTTGCCGGTGACCGGCCAGTATAATAAACAAAATCCGCCCTCCACCGGATTTTGTCCCGGTGTGGGCGGTTGTAAATCTAAGCAGTAGTCTTGAGAATCTCACTGACAATTTTGCCGAGCTTCAGATGGCCACCACACTCTTTGCTTTCAATGTAGTCAAAGCCACTAGCTTCAGTGAACTCCCGCTTGCTGGTGCTGAAGCAGGTGCAGCCAACAATATGAATACGGGCCCTTTCCTTTATCAAGGCCAGGACGGTTTCTGTCGCTGCTCTGAATACCCTGCGTTGCAAGTGGGAGTATTGCTCTTCTCCTCCCGAATAACCCAGATACACGTAGGCTTCAGTTTCGAGTGGATTACTCACGGAAACCTGAGCTCGGAGTGCCGCTGTCGCCTTCTCGTAGTTTTCTTCGGTGAAAGCGTCTTTGTCGATCTTGTGGATCACAACGCGATCATTGCCGTGCGAGCCAGGAGCGAACCCCTGAACCCGATTGTAAGTCAGAATAAGAGTTTGCTTCATTGTCCTGCTCCTTTTTACATGATCTCAATGACTTTCACGAGCTTAATAGGAATTCTCCTGTCTACAAGAGGATCATCGCTCGGCGCGTTCATGAGCGCTTTTGCGATCTCTCTCGCTTTCTCATCGCTCGACTCCTCGAAAGGAGTCGACTTTCGATCAGAAGAAGTCATCCAGGTGCGTGTTTGGTCACGGTATCGAATTTCCGTATACCAAACTTCGTAATTTGCCATATTCATCTCCTAAAGAACTCGGATTTTACTCCCATCAAAATATTCTTAAAGAAAAATACTTTGATGGAAGGGCGAATCATTTCTGACTCGCCCAAGAAAGAACTTCTACGCCGGCCAGTGACGGAGCCGATCAGGCATCTTGTCGTAGGAGAGCTGTGGGTCAGGTTCCTGATCCCACGGCACTCCGGGGTTGCCGATGGACTGCTGGTAGCAGTATCCTTCGCCCGTTTTGAGGTGCTCGTCGAACTCCTTGGTTACCCAGCCACAGAACGCACAGCGGGGCCAACCCTTCTTCTCCAGAACCTTCTGGATTTCCCACGCCGCGTTGTAGCGATGCGGAATCCTGTCAGTCCTCGAGCCCCAGCGGCTGCTCACGTTGTAGACGTGCATCTCTCTTCCGAAGAAGAGTGCGATGCGGAAATACATGTAGATCAATCGACTAAGTAAGCTCACGACTTTCTCCTTTGAAAGTACAGATCTGAGATTTAGGGATTTGCAGTCTCCCACCGCAATTCTCCATTTCTGAAAAACTCTGGTAGGAGGGCCAGCCGAAACTGGCCCCAGTTTAAGGATCTTAAGCAGGAACCTTGAAAGCCCACTTCTCCGACGGTCCGAAAGCTGTCTGCGGCATACATCGTGCCGCACGTAATTCAGCTTCGGTGTCGGTGACTTCCAACGAAAGGACAGCGGTTTCGCCGATACCGATTTCGACAGGTTCCATTGCCACATAAATGCAACGGAAACTGCGGTCGGGACGGGAGTGCTGCTCTCCTTTACTGAAGGCTTTCCTGATCAGCAATCCCACTTCGGGAGTGCAGAGTTGGTAGCCCTGTTCCGCAGCGCGATCGTAGAACTCGTAGAATGGCACACCCTGGCTGAAGCCAAGATCCGCCATCGAGAGAAGAGCTACGCTGGTGTCGCCGGCTGGAAGCGAGAATTTTTCCTCTACTCGCTCGCACAACTCTCGTGCTGCCGGTCTGATGACACAGCTTTTTCCTACAATCGCAATCAACTCTTTCATTCTGGAGGCACCTTTGATCGTCGGGACCTTCTTCCACACCTGAAGTGTCGTCATGTGTATGCTCCTTTTCTAAGATAAGAATAGCAAATTATACACTAAAAGTCAATGGGTGTAAAGGGGACCTAAAAATAAGGGTGTTTAGCTATTCTGAACTTCAATTAAAACAAGATTTTAGAGGGCAGGAATTTATTCCAAAACATGTTTTTTATTTTGGTGTGGGGCACTGGATCACGTTAGAACTGAGTTGATGAAAAGTTGGGTCAATCTACATTTACCGAATATATCAGTGTTCAGGTGGTGATAGTCAGTCAGGTGAATTTGTTTCGCCTTTATTTTTGCTCTCTTGTGAATACCACCATCTTATGGAGGCACCGATTAGATCACTAAAAACCACTTCAACTCCTTCTGGACTTTCTCTTAAGAATTCATTATTACCACCGGCAATATATGCCTCGTATTCCATAAGTTCAATTGGCATTCTGGGGGAAAAGTGATGTTGTAAAGCATGGATTAGTTCATGTTCAAGAGAGTTTAAACTATTGGTATAACTTTGTTTTGTATTCTTGTTTATGTTAACTCCTATTTTATTGTCATTTTCGAAATGAACTCCTCCTACTGAGTTTTCTTCAAAAAATTTTCCACACTCTGATTTTTCTTTTATCGAGACACCAATAGATTGGGCAATATTTCTCAATAAGCGTTCATATTCTGGTAAATTTGAAATAGCTTTGCGTGGAGGCAGATTATATTTAGCTCTTATTATATTTTGGTCCTCTATAAGCCTCTCTACTATTTTAGGGTCATTGGTTTTTAGACCAAGAAGATGTTCTGAAAGTTTATTGGCATAATCTGCAGTATTATAACTCTCAGCGTAGTTGTCGTTATTATTTTCAGAATTATTAAAGGTGTCATTACCTTCCCATTCTTCAGACACGGGCAAATTATCTTGATTATTGCTTGGTAGTTCCTCCATTTTATTATTATAGCAATTTTTTAGGAAATTTTTCTGCTGAAAAATTTCTTCCACCTTTCGAATCCTATGTAACGCTTCGATTTGATCATCGAAGCTACTCGCCCGGCGCACAAGAAAAACCGCCAATGCGATTTTTTCCTGTGCGCCGGGCAGGAATTTCTTCTTACAGAAGCTGTCTACTTATTGGACCTCACTTTGTTCAGTCTCAATAAGTCTTGCGCTTGGGTCCCACCCCAAGCTCACCCTCGACTCAAAAAGTTTTCGTCAAAACTTTTTTGGTCTGGGCACCGACTCGCTCCCGCTTTTGCTAAAGCGGGTCCCTCTCCGTCGTTCGAATCCTGACGGAAAAGCGTCCCACGCTTTTCCTCCCGGAGCAAAGGTAAGAAAAAACTGCTTTGCAGCAGTTTTTCCTGGGTGCGCCGGGCAGGATTCGAACCTGCGTAGCCCGATGGGCGACAGATTTACAGTCTGTTGTAATTGACCACTCTACCACCGACGCAATATGCATATACAAATCTAACATATTTTTCGATTCAATCAACTTAAAATTTTATAAAAAAATCCCCCGAAACAAAGTCGGGGGGTGGCTTGCGCCTTAGTAAAACCTAGCAGATGTCTGGGAGGAAACTGGCAGGGTTGTGTAGAGACTCAGGCGGGAAATAGTACGAGTCTCTAGCGAGGTCATACTCGGAACTAATTTCTTGTATAAGTATATACTATCCTTGACTTTTTGTCAAGTCTTTTTTAATTTAATATTTAACATTACCAAAAAAGCCTTATTTTAAGGCTTTTTTGGTAGCTCTCAAATTATTTACCCTATTCTACCTGAGTGGGAGTATTAAGTATCGATGCTTCTATGATTGCGCCCTTCCTTCCTTTTTTAACATCAAATACGAGGTCGCCATTTTTAACCGAAACACTGACCAAGCCACCTTTCATTATGCCTTTCGAAATAATTAGCGAGGCAATCGGATTTAATATTTTATTTTGAATCAATCGCTTGAGTGGTCTTGCACCATACTGAGGGTTATACCCTTCCCTTGCAAGATATTCGTAGGCTTCATCAGTAAGATCAATTGAAATTTCCTTAATTGCAAGTCTGTCGCGAACCAAATTAATTTGAATTTTTACAATATCTCTTATGGCCTCCATTGGGAGAACATCAAAGATTATAATGTCGTCAACACGGTTTAGAAATTCTGGTCTAAAATAATCTTTCATAGCATCCATGACTTTATCCTTTACGTTTGCATATGCACCATCTTCCTTTGACTCTCGGTCCCCAAAACCTAGTTTCTCCATTTTATCGATATATTGAGCACCAATGTTTGAGGTCATTATTATTATTGTATTTTTGAAGTTTACTGTCCTACCTTTTGAGTCTGTGAGCCTACCGTTATCAAGTACTTGCAAAAGCACATTGAAAACTTCAGGGTGTGCCTTTTCAATCTCATCGAACAACACTATTGAATATGGTCTGTGACGCACCATTTCAGTAAGCCCACCACCTTCGTCATAGCCTACATAACCCGGAGGCGAACCAATGAGTTTAGAAACAGAATGCTTTTCCATAAACTCTGACATGTCTACACGAATCAAAGCTTTATCATCATTAAACATAAACTCTGCTAATGCTTTGGTAAGCTCAGTTTTACCTACCCCTGTTGGCCCAAGGAATATAAACGAACCAATTGGTTTGTTTGGATCAGAAATACCCGCCCTACTCCTTTTTATTGTTTCAGATATTTTCTTTACAGCCTCATTTTGACCAACGATCCTGCCCTTAAGCTCATCTTCCATTCTAGATAGCTTCTCAGCTTCCTCTTCAAGCATTCTGAAAACAGGAATGCCAGTCCACTTTGCAACTATATTTGCAATATCGTTTTCGGTAATTTCTTCTTTTAGAATACGTCGAGAACTTTGAAGTTTTTTGAGTTTTTTAACATTTGCCTCCAGCTCCTTTTCTAAAGTAGGAATTCGGCCATACCGAACCTCTGCAGCTTTTCCTAAATCTACTCTTGCTTCAGCAGCTTCAGCTTCAAGACGGGCTTCTTCAAGCTCCTTTTTTATTCGTTTGATTTCACCCACTGTTTCTTTTTCGTTCTTCCATTTAAGATCGATCTCGGCAGTCTTTTCCTTCAAATCAGCGATTTCCTTTTCAATTTCTTCGAGTCGAGTTTTGGCTTTAACATTTTTACCCTCGGCTTCTTTTCTAAGAGCCTCACGTTCTATTTCTAACTTTACGATTTTAGAATTTGTTTCCTGCAATATAGGAGGCATATTCTCAAGTGAAATTTTGAGATGAGATGCCGCTTCGTCTATCAAATCTACTGCTTTGTCAGGCAAAAATCTATCGGCAATATATCTCGACGAAAGATTTACAGCAGCTTTTATAGCATCATCTGTAATATGAACACCATGATAAAGTTCATACTTTTCCTTTAAACCGCGCAAAATTGTAATAGCGTCCTCAATTGATGGCTCATTTACATATACAGGCTGGAACCTTCTAGTGAGAGCAGGATCCTTTTCTATGTGTTTTTGATATTCTTTGATAGTTGTAGCACCAATAGCTCGAAGCTCACCTCTAGCTAGAGGTGGCTTAAGCATATTTGAAGCGTCGAGAGACCCTTCGGCACTACCAGCTCCTACTATAGTATGGATTTCATCAATAAATAGAATTATTTTACCTTCAGATTTTTCAATATCCTTGATAATGTTTTTTAGTCGCTCTTCGAATTCACCTCGATACTTCGTACCAGCAACTAAAAGCCCGAGATCAAGAGAAACAATTTCTTTATCTTTCAAAGACTCAGGCACATTACCTGTGGCAACACGCATAGCCAAGCCTTCTGCGATAGCAGTTTTACCCACACCGGCTTCCCCAATAAGTATTGGGTTATTTTTTGTTCTCCTTGAAAGTATTTGGATTATGCGAGAGATTTCTTCGTCACGTCCAATTACAGGGTCAAGTTTGTTATCTCTTGCAAGCTTAGTTAGTGACCTTGTGTATTTCACTAAAGCCTTTGCTCTTGGTTGCCCCTTGTGTTCTTGCATTCTTCCCTGCTTCATTTCCTGAATCAAGAACATTACTTTTTCTTTTTCAATCTTAAATCGCGAAAGTATTTGGCGAGCTGGACTTTCTACTTCAAGACACGCTATAAACAAATGTTCAGTCGATACAAATTCATCATTCATACCAGCTGCCACCTTTGCCGAGTGTTCTATGATCATGGCAAGCTCAGGGGTAAGATATATTTGGTACGAAGGTGCCACTGTATTGCTCTGTGTGCCTGCCTCCATAGCCTCTATAAGCGAGTCGGTGAGCAAAATAGTATCTACTTCCATGCGGTCCAAAATAGAAGCAACCATGCTCTCTTCTTGCAGTATAAGTGCAGTGAGTAGTTGGAGCGGACCAACATGATTTTGACCACGCTCAATTACGAGCTCATGAGCTCGCTTTATTGCCTCCTTTGCTTTTGTTGTGAAATTGTTAAATGGCGTCATAATTTTATGATTATATTATAACAAATATTTGGAGAAAAAGCCAGACTACTTTAGAACAGGATTTCCAAAGCTAATTTGAAAGATTTTTTATTCCTTCTTGTATTGCGGGCTTAAAGCTATTTATTGGGATATAGGTAAATGTTTCTGCTGAACTTGTAGGCGACTCAATTCCTACTACTTCTCCTGATAGGCTTATAATCGGGCTTCCTGGGAAATTTTTTGTGAAAGCAATATCGGTTATTATGTTCTCTAGTGATTTGCTACTGTCAATAGAAAGCTGTTTTATTCGTCCAATTGATACCGCATTTGAGTCTTTACCACTAAGTGCTACAACCGTTTGACCAATTTTGAGAAGATTTGAATCTCCGAGCGTAGCAGGATAAAAAGCATATTTTTCGTTTATTGGTACATCTGGTTTCAAGAACACAAGACCATTTTTTGAATCAATGTGGACCTTTCGTATTGAAAGTGATTTCCCATCAAAGAACACTATGGAGAATGCTGACAGACTAGAATAACTTTTTTCCTGAGCCATGACTGTACCATCAGAAGAAACTACAACCCCCATACCAGTCACAACTTCGCTCCCATCAGCACCAGTGGTTTTTAACCTAACTATGGATTTTTCATTTTTCGATATAGAATCCAAAACTCTATCCTCTTCATTTATCACCACTGTTTCAACCACCTTTTCTGGTTTACCTGGCTCAGTCACTACTGTTTCTATTGTTTTTTCTACCACTCTATTTATTGTCTGGGTCACTTCCACCGGAGCTTCCTGAAGTAAGGTAAAAGTAATAATACCAGTCGCAATTGAAGTCACAAAAGTGATCAAGAGCACTAGTAGTATTAATTGGTGTTTAGTGAGATCCTCCATTACTTCATTTTATCAAAAGCAAAATCAAAAAACAATTTCAAACACAATTAATTTCCTATCTTGTGGATATCCGCCTGAATTTATATAAGCATTTAATGCTTGATTATTTTATGAAGTGCCACAATCAGAGCATCTATATCTGCTTTTTTTGTTTGGCGTCCAAAAGTAAAACGGAGTGATGAAGATCCACACCCTTTTTTGCCTAATGCATCTATAACATAAGAAGAATTTTCCAAGGACAATGCGTGACAAGCAGATGCAGCTGAAACCGCAAAACCTGCCACATCAAGTCGAATAACTAAAAATTCCGAATCGCTTCCAGAAAAGCAAATGTTTGCATTGTTTGGCAACCTCTCTTTTTGATCACCATTCAATGATGAATTTGAAAATTCCTCTAATATTCTTTTTATTAAATAGTCGCGAATTTTAGTAAGACGTTTTGATTCCTCTTCACGTACTTTAGCGCCCATTTCTAATGCAAGAGCTAGTCCGGCTGCTCCTGCAACATTTTCAGTGCCAGATCTTAAGCCATTCTCCTGACCACCACCTTTATATAATGAGGAAATACGAGTACCACTCCTAACCACCAAAACTCCTGACCCCCGAGGGCCATAAACTTTTATACCATCAACCACTATTAGGTCAGCTTGCAGTCTTTCTAAAGAAACATGCTCGTATAAAAAACTTTGGCTGGCATCAGCCAAAACATAAGGATAATTAGAATTATTAATATCTCTAAAACTTTTTACCAATTTAGAAATTTTAGAAATTGGTTGAATTGTGCCAATTTCATTATTGGCATGTTGAATAGCTACCAATACTGTATTTTTTCTTAGTTCCTTCTCCACCGATTCAGCACTCACGAGACCTGACTCATTTGGCATAACATACGAAGCTTCAGCTTTTCCTGACTTAACCAAAGATTTTATTGGTTCCAGTACTGCAGGATGTTCGATAATAGATGTAATAATGTGTGGCACGCCAACATTATCTTTTTCGAAAGCGGCTACTACACCCAGTATAGCCAAGTTTAATGATTCAGTACCTCCACTTGTAATCACAACTTCACTCGAACGCGAATGCAACACAGAAGCAATTTTGCGCTTTGATTCTTCCAAAGTATTTTTGGCACTTTCACCCTCAGAGTGTATAGATGATGGGTTTGCCCAAAATTTTTCCTCTACCTCTGCCACCCTTTTCCCTACCCTACTATCTACTGGGGTAATAGAAGCATAGTCCAGAAATACTCTGGTCTTTTGGCTCCCTTTTTTAGTTTTTTTCTTAATACCTTTCATTATTTGGATAATATCACATTTAGTGTATAATACGCGAGAATGTCAACGACTTCACTTTATGGCTATAACTAACGGAGAAAAACAAATAAAAAGGCCTCCTGTGGTAGTAGTAATGGGGCATATTGACCACGGCAAGTCGACTTTGCTCGACTATATCCGAAAGTCAAACACGGCAGGTTCAGAAGCTGGGGGAATAACCCAGCATATTTCCGCATACGAAGCTGAATGCAAAGTTGGTGACGATGTTCGCACTATAACATTTTTGGATACCCCTGGTCATGAAGCTTTTTGTTCGATTCGAGAGCGCGGAGCCAGTGTTGCAGATATTGCGATACTTGTAGTAGCAGCAGATGATGGAGTAAAACCTCAAACCATAGAAGCACTCTCATGCATTAGAAATGATGGCATTCCATTCATTGTGGCTCTAAACAAAATCGACAAACCAGGCGCAAACATAGATAAGACAAAACAAAGTCTTGCTGAAAACGAAGTTTTTATTGAAGGTTGGGGCGGGTCAGTACCAGCCGTCGCAGTTTCTGCAAAAACCGGTGACAATATAACTGATTTGTTAGAACTTATTATTCTCCAATCTGACATGGAAGACTTAAAAGGAGATCCGTCTAAAAATGCAGAGGGATTTATTATTGAAAGTGAGCTAAATCCTAAACAAGGAATATCTGCAACTCTAATTATAAAAGATGGTTTATTAAAAATTGGAATGTTTGTAGCCGCAAGTGGTGCATATGCAAAAGTACGTTCCATACATAATTTCCAAGGTAAACAAATTGATAGCGCAACCTTCTCAAGCCCAGTTGAAATAGTAGGATGGGACAAAATGCCAGGAGTGGGTCAAGAGTTTAGAGCATTTGCTGATAAGGAAGAAGCAATTAAATTTGCAAATACCCAAACAACTAAAACTGAGACCGATGTAGATCACACAGATACAAGGATCACTCTGCCTCTAATTATAAAAACCGATACTTACGGATCACTCGAAGCTGTAGAGCATGAAATCAAGAAAATTGGTAATGAAAAAATCAGGCCGCAAATAGTTTTAAAAGGCATAGGTGCAGTTTCTGAAAATGATATAAAAACTGCAGAGATAAAGCATAGTCTGGTTATTGGTTTCAATGTAAGCACAGAAAAAAATGCTGAAGCATTTGCACTGCGAGAAAACATACAAGTCAAATCTTTCAGAATAATTTATGAGCTTATGGACTTTCTAAGAGAAAGGTTGGACGAAGCTACCCCAATATCAAAAGTAGAAGTCATCACTGGCTCAGCCAAAGTACTTAGAATATTTAGTAAAAATAAAGACAAACAAGTAATCGGTGGTAAAGTCCAAGAAGGTGAAATTAAAACCGGTTCAACGGTAAAAATAATTAGAAGAGACGCAATTATAGGTGAAGGTAAGATAAAAGAGCTTCAGGTTCAAAAAATAAAAGCTGATCATGCCAAGGAAGGAGACGAGTTTGGACTGATGGTAGAATCTAAAATTGAAATTGCCCCAATTGATGTGCTACAAGCAACAATAATGGTTGATAAAAAGTAATTTTATGGGTCACCAACCAAAACATCACAAAGACGAAAGGGCGGCTTCCCTTCTAAAAGAATTTGCTGCTGAGTATTTTGAAAGAGAATCAAACCACGATTCTTTGATCACTATTACAAATTCACAAATATTAGATCGGGGCAAAAGAGCCATGATTTATTTTACTGCTTTACCTCAACATAAAGAAGAAGCGGCGCTTGATTTTATGCGAAGACACAGAAGCGAATTTAGGCAATTTGTCATAAGTAAAAAGTCATTTGGATACGCTCCAAGGATAGATTTTCAAATCGATATGGGCGAACACAATCGTCAACGAATCGATGAGCTCCTAAATCAGAATCAGATTGAAAATTAATACTATAAAGGCTAAAATGCTTTATATAGAGGCAATTTAATATTAGACCTAGTCGCCAAGTGGTAAGGCAAGAGTCTGCAAAACTCTTATACGGCGGTTCGATTCCGCCCTAGGTCTCCCTGCCTGGGTGGTGGAATGGTATACACGAGAGACTTAAAATCTCTTGCCCCAAAGGCTTGTGGGTTCGAGTCCCACCCCAGGCACAAAATTCGCAATGCGAATTTTATGTCTGTGAGCAAAGCAGACTGCTCTGCTTTGCGAGTGGGACGAGAAAGCCGGAGCGATGTTGAGCAAAACGAAACAGGCGAGGCGGGGTCGAAACCTTTTGGAAAACAAAAGAGTTGTGACCGAGTCCCACCCCAGGCACAAGGTAATTATGTTATTATCTTAGTCCGCTCAGAGGGAATCGAACCCCCGACCATCTCCTTAAGAGGGAGCTGCTCTACCAGCTGAGCTATGAGCGGATTCGTTTAAAAATATAGCATATTGAATTAAAATAAAAAATGGGCAGGTGGCGAAATTGGTAGACGCGCATGCCTTAGGAGCATGTTCCGCAAGGAATGGAGGTTCAAGTCCTCTCCTGCCCACAAAATAAAACCCAGCATTTTTGCTGGTGTTTTATTTTGTGGGCAGAGCAAGCAAACTGCTTTGCTTGCGTGGGAGGACTTGAAGACCTTGAGTAAATCGCACAAAACCTGAGCATGGCGAAGGTGAGTACGATACGAAAGGTGTACAGATCCTGTAAGGATCAAGACTTCTCTCCTGCCCCCATAAATGCAAAATCCGCCCGTGAGGGCGGATTTTGCATTTTATAGGCTTTCATTCTCATAAGCCGAATTCTGTTTCTCTGCATTAATTTATCTGTCACGTTTGTTACCAAACGGATCAAGCCCTTCGATTAAACTCAGGGCATTAGCGGCACTCCTCAGCAATAAATTGCCGAGGCACGGCCTTGCATGCAGGTAAGGATTTAGCCGTTGCATCCATACGTTTCCGTATGACAATTCCTTTCGGAATCTCTCCCCTTTCGGTTCGAGCGTTTCTGTTCGCACCTCTACCCATACCTTACGGTACGAGGCGATGGGTGTTACCCACTACCGTACTACTCTTTAAAAAAGAGTGCATGTTCGGACTTTCCTCCCTATACCAGACGGTATAGAGCTAATGCTCGGAATGAAAGCCTGTTTAAATTTTATCATATTTTTGCTTTTTTACAAGTATTTTTCTTGCATTTATACACCTTTTATGATATAATATGGCCGGATTAAAGATCATTGAGAAAAGGAGAAGCATAACCGTGAGAAAAGTTATCGTTTTCTTGGTGGTGCTATTCGTAGCGCTCACCTATTCCTACTGGAGCTCCAT
>CAYVXT010000002.1:0-5193 GCA_964455485.1 uncultured Candidatus Saccharibacteria bacterium | reverse complement strand
GATCCAGTAGAAAAGCTTGGTACTAGTGATCAGTTTGAAATAGGAAAAATGGTGAGAGAATGGCTTATAAATTACATGATTTCAGCTCCGATGGTGAAAATGGTAATACAGGGTATTCATGCAGTTGATATGATAAGAAAGATTGTTGGTCCAACTTTGCCTTATATGGCCGATATGGGGACTATAAGAGGGGACTTTTCAAATGATTCTCCTGCACTGGCAAATTCAGAGAAGAGGGCCGTGATGAACCTTGTGCATGCTTCAGAAACACCAGAGGAAGCCAAGCACGAAATTGAATTTTGGTTTGGCAAAGACTTTGAACCTATAGAGTATAAAAGGTTTGGTGTGGATGAATAGTTAAAAACACTTTTAGGGGATTGTAAACTTTTAAACTTGCGCCTTTGGACTATAATTTAATAAGGGTCATCTGGATATTTTCTAGATTGCACATATTCAGGGAGGCTAACTTTCTTTAACAAGCGGAGCGCATAACGCGTTCTAATCGTTAGAGTCGAGGCCACCCACCTAATATTTTTCAATTAGGGAATATCTTCTGGGTGATCCTACGAAATAGCCGTCACGCAAGACGGTTTTTTCGTAGTTTGGACAGGGAAGTAAGTAATGTTAAAATTTAATAATGAAAGATAGAACGCTTTTTTGGGAAACATTTGGGATGCTTGCATGGTTTGGTTTTTTGAATTTTATTGCTACCGAATATCATTTATATTGGTCGCTCGACGAGTTTGACAGTGTTGTACATTTTTTTGCAGGCACGTTTTTAGCTTTTTTCTTTATTTGGCTATACTTTTATTCAGGGTTCTTGTCACCAAGCAATAGAAATTTCAAGCAATTTTTGAAGGTTGCTGCTTTGGGTCTTTTAGTTGGAGGGGTGTTATGGGAGGCATTCGAACTTATGATTGGAGAGGCTAAATATTCTGGAGTAAATTATCCATACGATACCACTTTGGATTTTATAATGGATACACTCGGGGCGGCGGCTGGCCTTTTGTACGCTTATACAAAGGAAATAGATTTTAAAGTTAGACATATATTAAAGTGATGGAAAAATTCAGTTTATCTTTTTTTGGTGGAGTAGGTACGACTACCGGTGCAAATATTTTGTTGCAGTTTGGGGAGCATAAAATTTTAATAGATTGTGGTTTGGAGCAAGGCGCGAAGGGGGCAGATAAAAACAATGCAGAAAAATTTAGATATAATCCGGCAAATATTGAATATCTGCTCGTCACCCACGCCCATATAGACCATATTGGTAGAATACCGAAATTGATAAAAGAAGGATTTTCAGGAAAAATAATTTCTACTAAGGAAACAAAAGAGCTTGCGTATCCAATGCTGCATGACGCACTAAAGGTGATGAGGGCAAGACATGCTCAAGAACTTTATAATGAATATGATATTGAAAAAAGCTTCTCAATATGGGAGGGCAAAAATTATAATGATAAACTAAACCTTTTTGAAGGATGTAGTGTAAAAATGATTAACGCAGGGCATATTTTAGGTTCGGCTATCTTTGTTGTTGATTGTAATGGTGAGAAAATTGCCTTCACGGGGGATTTGGGCAACACCCCTTCACCTTTTTTGCCAGACAATGACGTGCCTTATGGAGTT
Source organism: uncultured Candidatus Saccharibacteria bacterium (assembly GCA_964455485.1). GTDB lineage: Bacteria > Patescibacteriota > Minisyncoccia > Phycocordibacterales > WO2-35-19 > CAYVXT01. The sequence continues at coordinate 3,564 of CAYVXT010000002.1, read as the reverse complement.
GAATATTTAGTAATGGAAAGTGTGTATGGTGACAGAAACCACGAAAGCAAAGAAGAAAGGCGTATAAAACTTAAATCTGCAATACTTGGTGGCTTGAAAAGAGGTGGAACCATAGTAATACCTGCTTTTTCAATAGAAAGAACACAAATTATTTTATATGAGATAAATAATATGGTTGAAGATGGTGAAATACCAGAAATACCTGTTTTTTTGGATTCACCGCTTGCAGAAAAGGTGACCCAAATATACAGAAAATATGAAAATGATTTTAAGGAATCGGTGAGGGCAGAAATTAAATCTGGAGATGATATTTTTGACTTTCCAAAACTAAAAATAGTTAAAAAGAATTCTGAATCCGCACAAATTGAAAGCACTAAAGGTCCAAAAATAATTATAGCTGGATCGGGTATGTCGGAAGGGGGGAGGGTTGTGAGCCATGAAGCAAGGATATTGAGCCATCCTGAAAACACTTTGATACTTGTTGGCTATCAATCAGTGGGAACTCTGGGTAGAATGTTACATGACGGTATAAAAGAAGTGAAAATAAATGGCGAAAAAATAAGGGTCAGAGCAAAAATTGAAAGTATAATGGGCTATTCATCGCATAAAGACTCTGATCATTTATTGGAGTTTGTCGAGAAGGTCGTAGGGAGCGAAGCGACCGAAGATGGTGAGAGTAGTCGAACTATGAATAACGCCCCCCAGCCCCCTCTTACTACGAGAGGGGGAGCGGGAAGGCTCAAAAAAGTTTTTGTAATTATGGGTGAGCCAAGATCATCCCTTTTCCTCACTCAACGTATTCATGATTACCTTGATATAGATGCAATTTATCCAGAAATGGGGAAGGAGTATAAATTATAAATGCAAGCGGCCGCGAGAATCGCGGCCGTGCCTTTACTTTTGTCTGTTTTTTGCAATCATCCAAACTACCAGGCCGGCAGTAAGGATAATTAATATCCCAAAGAAACTAATGTTGTTCATTCTTCCCTAATTATAACATAGTATTGACTATCTTGCAAATTCTATAGTTCGGGATTCGCGGATAACTACAACCTTGATTTCGCCTGGATACTTCAACTCGTTTTCAATACGGACCGCTATATCTCGAGCAATATTTTTTGCTTCAACGTCGGTTACTTGGGAAGGTGTTACAAACACCCTTATTTCACGTCCTGCCTGGAGAGCATAAGCCTTTTCGACTCCATTGAATGCTGTCGCAATACCTTCAAGTTCTGAAAGTCGCTTCAAGTAATTCTCAACACTATCACGTCTAGCTCCTGGTCTTGCACCTGATATAGCGTCAGCTGCCTGTACTATGTATGACTCAAGAGTTGAATATGGGTATTCGCCGTGATGCGACTCCATTGCCCTTATTATCTTTTCATCGGCACCAAATTTTTGGAGTATCCTTCTACCGATTTCAACATGGGTTCCAGCTATTTCGTGGTCAACTGCTTTACCAATGTCATGCAAAAGTGCACCTGCTTTAGCAATATTTACGTTTGCACCAATTTCAGCAGCGATCATGCCGGCGATGTGTGCCATTTCGATTGAGTGTTGCAGTACATTTTGGCCGTAAGAAGTACGGAAGTGAAGCCGGCCTAAAATACTTATAATTCTTGGGTCAAGATTGAAAACTCCGCATTCATAAGCTGCAGCTTCGCCTTTTTCTTTAATTATTTTGTTTATTTCTTGTTTGGATTTTTCGATCATTTCTTCGATTTTGGCTGGCTGTATCCTCCCGTCTTGTATCAAGTTTTCAAGCGCAACTCTAGCGACCTGTCTCCTCACAGAATCATACGAAGAAATAGTGATTAGCCCTGGAGTATCATCTACAATAATTTCAACACCGGAAGCTCTTTCAAAAGCTTTTATATTTCTACCTTCCTTTCCGATTATTTTTCCTTTTATTTCATCAGATGGGATGGCTACGGTTGTAGAAAACACTTCAGAAGAGACGGAGTTTGCCAATCTTTGTATTGAAGTCGTTAGTATTTCCTTTGCTTTGCTTTCGAGTTTTTCTGAGCCTGTATTTTCAAGTTTTTGCATCCTTACAGCGATATCTTCTTCATGTTTTCGCTCAACTTCCTTTAAAAGCATGTTTTTTGCTTCTTCTTGCGAGAGGGAAGCTACCTTTTGCAATTCCTCTTGTTTTTGATTTTCAAGATTTTCAGCTCTTTCTCTGATAAGTTTGATTTCAGAGACCTTCTCTTTGATTTGCTCAATTTCTTTATCTATATCTACCTGCCTTTTATCCAAAAACTCCTCCTTTTTTATAAGGCGGTCTTCTGTTTTCTTAAGTTTTTCCTCCCACTCTTTAAATTCAGCACGGGTCTCTTTTGCAGTCTCTTCTGCCTTTGCTGTGGCGTCTTCAATAATTTTTTTGGCTTCTTCACGGGCGTGAAGTTCCATCTGCTTGATACGAAGTTCTACTGAACCGCGTTGTCCAAGCGAAATAATCCATCTAAGGAAATATCCGAATCCTACTCCAACAAGCGACGCAAGGCCTGCTAGGAGCAATGCTATTTTTAATGACATGAATAATGCTGTATTTCCGTACTAGATAAGGTAGCCGCTCTGGTGCAGCTTACAAAAGATTTCGATTTGAATTTGTTGGGAATTGGGTGTCATGGTGGGTGTTCAGTCTTCTTTGCCTGTCTTTACGGAAATTACGAATTAAATGTTAATATTAAGATTTTACAAAATTTCTGACAAAATAGCAACCCGCCGTACGGCGGGTTGCTAAACGTGCATTTTTATAAGTTTTTAGAGAATCTTGTCCACAATGCCGTACTTCTTGGCTTCTTCGGCAGACATGAAGAAGTCTCTTTCTACGTCCTGCTCTATTTTTGAAATAGGTTGGCCGGTATTGTCTGCAAGCATTTTATTCAATCTATCTTTAGTTTTAAGTATTTGCTTTGCAGTGATGGCAATATCTGTTGCTTGACCCTCAACACCACTCATTAGTGGCTGGTGAATCATGACTTCGGCGTTTGGTAGTATAAATCTTTTACCTTTTTCACCTGATGAAAGAATCATGGCTGCACCAGAGGCTGCTATGCCGACACAGTATGTGGCCACATTTGGTTTTATAAATTTCATAGTGTCTATTATTGCCAAGGTAGATGAAACCGACCCTCCAGGAGAATTGATATAGATGTTTATGTCTTTCTTAGAGTCCTCTGATTGTAAGAACAATAGTTGAGCAATTATTAGGTTTGCCATATTATCTTCGATTGGTCCTCCCAAAAAAATAATCCTATCTTTAAGAAGACGAGAGTATATGTCATAGGCCCTTTCGCCTTGATGGGTTTTTTCTATAACTGTTGGAACAAGTATTGAATTGTGAATCGTGTTTTTCATAGTGTTGGGATATTAGCATATTTTTTATAGCTAAGCTATAGTTAATTAAAAGTTAGAAAGGCGCAAAGCGCAAGTCAAAAACTTTCAAACTTGTGACTTTCTAACTTTGAACTTATTTCATGCGTCTCCACAGATTTTATATAAATACTCCGATTGAAGCTGAAAAGATTCTGATTCACGATGAAAGGCTGATCCATCAGT
>CAYVXT010000001.1:0-4383 GCA_964455485.1 uncultured Candidatus Saccharibacteria bacterium | reverse complement strand
GGAATCTATTCAGGAAGATGTGCGCTGGCTTGGTTTTGACTGGAAAGGTAAGCTTTTTCATGCATCAGACTATTTTGATCAAATGTACGCATACGCTATTGAACTCATCAAATCTCAAAAAGCTTACGTATGCAACCTAACTGAAGAAGAAATTCGAGAATATCGAGGAACTGTTACAACACCTGGTCGCCGAGGTTCCTGTGCAAAGCGTTCTGTAGAAGAAAACTTAGATCTATTTCATAGAATGAAATCAGGAGAATTTCCTGATGGATCTTATGTTTTACGCGCACGCATTGATATGAACTCTTCCAATATGAAAATGCGCGATCCTCTTTTATATCGGATTCGTCATGCACATCATTATAGGACAGGCGATAAATGGTGTATTTATCCCATGTACGATTATGCTCATCCCATTTCAGATGCAATAGAAGGAATTACACATTCTATTTGCACTCTTGAATTTGAAAACAACCGAGAATTATACGACTGGGTGATAAACAATACCCACACACATATCTCATACAAACCCCATCAATATGAATTCGCAAGACTTGATTTACAATATACTGTGATGAGCAAACGCAAACTGCTACAACTTGTTGAAAATAAATGTGTCAATGGATGGGATGATCCGCGCCTTCCAACCCTTGCTGGATTACGTAGAAGAGGATGCACTCCAGAATCAATTAGAAAATTCTGTGAACTCATTGGAATCTCAAAATCAAATAGTTCTGTAGAAATGTCTCAATTTGAATTTTGTCTACGCGATGATCTAAATACTAAAGCACCCAGAGTCATGGCTGTTCTAAGGCCTTTAAAAGTAATCATCGACAATTACCCATCTGATCAGGTCGAGGAATTAGAGGCTTCCTACTGGCCCCACGACATCCCTAAAACAGGTTCCCGCATAGTGCCCTTCTCTAAAGAGTTATATATTGAAAAAGAGGACTTTCTAGAAGATCCTCCCAAAGATTTTTTCAGATTAGCTCCGGGAAAAGAAGTGAGATTGCGTTACGGATATTGTATCACATGCACACATGTCGAAAAAAATACATCCTCTGGAGAGATTATTGCTATTCATTGCACCTATGATCCTAAAACAAAAAGTGGAGAATCTCCTATTGGACGAAAAGTTAAAGGCACAATTCACTGGGTTTCTTCCCATTCTTTAAAAGGAGAAATTCGTCTCTATGACCGTTTACTATCTGAGCCGCACTTAAGCCAAGACGATAATTTTTTATCACAGATAAATCCCCATTCTCTTGAAGTCTTAACAGACTGCCGATTAGAAGCTTCTCTTGAGACAGCATCTCCTGGAGATCGCTACCAATTTGAAAGACAAGGTTATTTCTTTGTTGATCCCATAGATTCAAAACCAAAAAATTTAGTGTTCAACAGAATTGTCACACTAAAAGATTCGTGGAACAAAAAAAATAATTGGATGGCCATCTGAGTTGCATGTTTAGGACCGACTAAAATTGTTCTTTCAAGGAGTTTCAAAAAAATATATTTTTCTTTTAAAAAAATCTATAAATACAACAGTTGATTCAAAAAATTCCATCCCAATAATTGCATCAATTGCTAAAGGTGATTTAATACGATTAAACTTTATCGGCCCAAAATCTTTGTCTCCAATTTTAAAAACAGATTTATCACAAACATTTTTAAAATCAAAATCCATAAGACTTTTATTTTCTGGATTTAAAACCAAATATTGATCTGTATTTTCAGGTGTAAAAATCATGTGATTATTAGAGAGATTTTCAAAATCTTTATTAATCATATTCCATGTAGATCCAGTATCCAATAAACAGCGTAACACACCAGCCTCTGTCATCGCTTCAAATTCAATAAAACCACGATCTAATAAAAGAGCAGTCTCTGCAAAAGAATCAACTGGATATCCATGCTCCTTTAAAGTCTCTAAATTATCGCACAGTGCAAGAATAGAATGGTCACAATCTACAAGTAAATTAAAATTATAAAACAAACACCACCCAATTCTTCCAAAATCAGACTCTAATGGTTTTTCTTTTTTACCAAGATCAATGTCATGTTCAAACTCTGGATTTATTTCTTCCACCTTTACAGGAAAAAAAGACATGTCCCCAATATAAACCTTTTCCACCTCATAAACATCACTTTTATATGTTTTTCCACCCAATCCATAAGACAAACTTTGTTTAATAAACTTTTTATCATCGAAGTTTTTTATGACTTTAGATGGAAGACAAAGCTCCCCCTCATAACCCAAATCTACTTTTACATTAACAACCCTATTATCAAAAACAAAACTTAAACACGGTATTTTTGCAGAAGAAAAACTGCTTATTTTTATAGGAACGAAATAAGAATTTTTATTTGCAACAAGTCCATTATCTGCCGATTTACACCTAAACAAATTAATTAAAAAAAAACACAACACACTGCACATTCCTAAAAGAAAAAAAATACAAAACCCATACCATTTTTTACTTTTTTTTGCTTTCATGACCCCCATGAATATCTGCCTCACCTTTACCATTATCTTTCTGCGTTATTCGTCCCTCTGCATAATTTCCCTTTCCATCATGTGCTTCACCTTTTACATACCCTTCCCACTGAACATTCTTATCTTCACCCCATCTTGCGGTAACTCCAGCCTCACAACTTCCTCCTCCCTTATCATCATTTCTATCGCTACGGGATTTTATACGCAGCACTTTAAATCCGCTCGCAACAAGGACATCTTTACTGTTGAATTGGATTCGTTTCATTTTATACTTACTAGCAATCAACACACCTCTATTACAACACTCTCCTAAAAAACCAACTTCATTTTTAAAAGGAATGTAAATAAAATATCGGTAATTTTTATTGAGAACTTCATATAAATCACAAACATTATCATCAATAATTTCTTGAATACACACCACATCCGCATTCTCGGATAAAACCTTATCGAAAAAATCAAACATCTGTGACCTTAAAAAAGATCCTGCTTCAAAATTTAATGTGGTAAGATCTGTTACAAAATTATGATCTGCATTTAGAGAGTAATTGAATAAAATTTTACAGATATCAGGATTTTGAATAACTTCCAACCAATAGAGCTGCAGATCATCAAAAACGTTAGAGGCAGTTATACCCAATGAAGAATCTAGTTTTCCGAGTTCTTTTAAAACATTAAAATTGTGAGATAACCGTACCAACAATTGATTCCAAGAAGCCAAAATACTTTCAAACTCCCGCTGATCTGGAGAAACCATTAAAATCGCAGTAGATGTTTTATAAATATCTTCTGCAACATTCCTTGCATATTCTTGTACTTCTCCAGATGTTTCCAAAAAAACCTGCCCATCAACTGCAAAAGAAACCCCTGAAGTCAGCTGAGAAAAATAAACAACCCATCCTAAAATACCAGTAAAGTTAAAGTGCACTTTCACCGACACCTCCAAAAAAAATTAAACTTTTTATTCAACTTGTCACTGAAAAACAAAAAACACGACCTAAAAAAAACTGAACACCAAGGCAATTGAGTCAAATTTTTTATCTGTGGGAAAACCTGTTGATAGGTTGTTGATAGGTTGTTGATATCTTTTGGTCTGATCAAAACTTGCAAGTTATGATCAAGCTGTGAACATGTTATGAACGTATGTTTTTGTCTTGTGAAAGGGGGGGGTTATCAACATTCCCACTGGCTCTTAAGAAGAAGACTCCTATACATATAAAGAATCCTAAGAAGAAACTTAAGAAAGTTACAACCTGTTCCACCCAATTTCTAGAAAGCATGAGGAAGGGAAGAAAACCTCCACAAATGAAGGAGGTGAGAGTTGCACAAGCCCCTATGCCGATGAAAAGCCACGTTTTCTTATAGGTGTAACCTGAATTCCACCCTCTTTTTTTTGCAATTGTATGCATGATCCACCAATTGATCCAAGAACAGGTACTTGTGCTAAAAGCTGTGCTGATAGCTCCAAGTCCTAAATAGAAAACACATGTACTATTTAGAAACAAATTAATTAGAACGGTAGATAATGAAATAAGAGTGGGAGTTTTAAAATCTTTTTCCGCATAAAAAATTGAGGAAAATAAAATAACCATTGTGGTTGGAATAAGACTTAAGGAATAGGCCCAAAGGCAAAATGTTGTTTGAAGAACAGCTGTTTCTGAAAAATTTCCTCTTCCGTATAAAAGATTTACTCCGGGAGCTCCTAAAATAAAAACAGCAAAGGTAGCAGGAATCATTACCAAAAGAATTCTTTGGAAACATTTAGCAAAGCATGTGTCTGCTAAAGCTTTATCTTGTGCCTTAATGGCTCTTGAAAGCTCTGGTATAACGGTGCTTACGCAAGCAATGCCAAAAAGGGCTAAAATGAACTGTTCTAGGCGTATGGAGTA